>JAAVBR010000045.1 GCA_014802705.1 bacterium
GATCTGGTGTATTCTAAACTTGGAACCTAAAAACCTTGTCATTGCGAGCATCGCGTGTCCATTGTGAAAACAATGGCACGTGATGCGTGGCAATCCAGTGAATAATAAGGATATATATCTTTTTTATTGACTGGATCGCCACGGGCACCGGCCCCGCTTCGCTCTGCCGCCGCCCTCGCGATGACAAGGGTGCTTTATGGCGAGATTAAGAACGGTGCAAAGTTCCCCTCATGTACAAGAGGGGTGGACGCGTAGCGGACGGGATGTCGGATTTGTGTTCGCGGACGCTCACGCTTTTATGACCTGGGCCCCGTGGTCAAGCCACGGGGTGACAATGAAGTTTTTAAGTTTCTGGAAAATAAAGAACTTTACTGTCATCCCGCGGCTTTCCCGGGCCCCGCAGAAACGGTTCGTTTCTGTGGGTGGGGTCCCCGGGATCCAGGTCATGGGTGCCCGGCGGCGCCGGTACCACATCTGAACTCTGAACACTGCACGCTGAACACTAAAAAAATCCCCCCATTCGGGGGGGATTTTTTATTCGGTGTCGGTATTATCGCCAGATCCGGCCGGCGGCGTTTTATCCTCACATTTGCCATCAGCAGACAGAACCTTATCATTCTGGCACAGGCACCCCGTCGACACACACCCGATTGTGCCAATTTTATCCGTGGTACATGCTTCGCTGTACACGGCACCTTGGGGACCACATTGGGCCGACACACAATTACCACCCTTGGCGATATAGCCATTCTGGCACTTGGCCCCCACCAAAGGCACAAAGTCATTCAATGTGGTCGATTCCGGGGATTCATTCGCATTGGCCGGCAACTGGCACTTGCGATTGGTCCCCACCATCGTCACACGATACCCCGTTTTACACTGGGTCGCCTGACATTCACCCCACGTCAAATTCTCTGAATCCCAGTTTTGATATCCGACGGTCCCGTTCGTGGGAACACACGACTGCGAGGATTCATCCGTGGAACCAAAACTGCGGATTTCGCTGACATTCATATCCTTGTTGATACACTTTGAACGCTCCGACCCATCATTCAACGACAGAATATCGGCCAATGTCACGGTATTTTGCGTCAACGTACTATCGTTATCCTCATCATCCGCCGTGACAACACGCGTCGCATTCTGTTCACAGACCATGGTTTCATAACAGATCGGCACCTGGGTCTTGGTGTTACAATAACTGCGGATCCGGTTTGTGGTCCAGCCCTGGTTGGCATATTGACGTTGAACGTCATAGCGACATGTTTGAATTTCATCCAAGCAGTTGATATAGTTCTGTTTCGCCGCCGAAACATCCGCCAAAATGGTGGCCTCTTCTTCCTGGGCGAATTCCAGACGCTTTTGCTGCAGGGCCTGTTGCGCCGCCACCTTTTGATAGGCGATATTCTGGGCCGTGGTTGTCAATTGATCGCCATAGGCATCACAGGCCGCGTTGGCATCCAACAGGTATTTTTGCAACACACTGCGGCGGGCATCGGCCACCGGCCCACGCAGGGTCGAATACGGATCACCCGACGTGGATGAATACCCATAACAGGTTGCGCCAATATTGGATCCGGTCTTGGACCGTTCGTTCACGACCACTTCTTTGACGCCATCTGTTCCGGTTACAGAAACCTTGCTGTTGTAATTGTACGGACACGATGCTGTGCCGGACGAACTGTCGGCGCAGCGACCACCACTGGGGACACTGCCACAGGCCTCGTAAATACCGTTAAAGCATGTATCCAACACGCGCCCACAAATATTGTTGTGCGCATATTCAAACAGATCATACCCCCACAGGGTGGTCAGCTTATCCTTGCTGTTGTTGGCTTCGTCCACAACCAAACCAATATTGGTGGCCGCTTGAATCAGGTTGGTATAACTATTGACCAGGCTGTTCGTATCATCCTCTGTTGCCGACGATGCCGCTGTCTTGGCGGTATCCCATGACGTCAACAGGGCTGTAATTTCACTGGTCTCTTTGCTAAGACTGTCGATATCAAATCCAAATGTATTGTTATTTTTATCACAATACGTCGGTTGCCCACAGTTCGTATAGACCCCATGTGCCTCACACCAGGCGTCCTCTAGTTTCTTATCACCTTTGGCGGCTGTTTCTTTCCACGATACGCAATTCATGACCTTTTCTGCATCGGTCAATTGGAATGCCGCACTGACATCCTTGCCCTTGGTTGCCACCAACAGGGTCAATTGCCCCGATAACTGAATCAATTCTTCGTTGGCCTTGTCCAAGGCATCCTGGGCCTTGGCAAAAGATTTTGTCCGTTCGGCACAGGCACAGCGTCCCTGGGACGCGTTACGCGCTGTGCAGATTTCATCCATACAGGCGTAATAAGAATCCAAACAGTTGCTGTACGCGTCCGCCGAAATCAAACCCGTCGTGGAATCGATGATATTGGAATAATTCCCCGTGTTCAATCTGCTGGACAGATAGGTATAGGTGGTGCCGCTGACACTGCTGCCGCGGATGGCACTGCCCTGTAAAGACACGCGGGCGTTCGTCCCGGCGGTGGCGGTCCGCGCCGTCACACTGCGCGCTGTGGTGGCGGCGCTGGTCCCCCGTGATGTAACGTTCCCGGTGCTGCGCGATGCAACGCCACGCGATGTGGCGGATGCGGTGCCGCGCCCGGTGGCGGTGGTCCCGCGGCCGGCGGTGGCACGCGATGCGGTGGTGGTGGCGGCACGTGATGCCGCGGCGGTCGTTGTGGTCGGGGTCGCCGTGGCGGTGCGCACGGCGCTGCGGCTGGCAACACTGCGCGATGCGGCGGATGTGGTTCGGGCCGTTGTGGTGCCGGTGGTGCGCGATGTGGTGGCATTTCCACGCCCCGGGGCCCGTGACGATGATGCGCCCGCCCGTGTGGATTGGGATGCCGCCGGCGCCGTCACAACCGGCGCAATCGGATCGGCCAACACCGCCCGCATCGAAACCAATGTCGAACAAACGAAAAACGCGGCGGCCAATAAAAAGACCGTCCCCATGGCATTTGTGCAAAATCCCCCGAACGTGCGACTTTTCATCAAATACTCCTTTGCGGATCCCCGAATCCCGGATTTCCGCTGATTTTTACAGATCATGCGGCATGCGATGACCCATTCTCTTGGGGTTATTATATCATTTTTGGCGCCCCCTGTAAACAAGAAAACCCAGGGGTGACCCTGGGTTTGATCCTGGCTTAGAACAGACTTTTGATGGTGCCCGCCGCCGCCTTGATCTGATCGCCGGCCGCGTTCAATTTTTCGGCGGTGGTGCTCACTTTTTCAGGGACCGCCGTTGTTTTCTGGGTCACCTTGGCACTGGCCGTGGTTTTCTGGGCATCCGCCGCGGTGGCCACGGATTCTTTTACCCCCGCCAGGCCCGCCGTCGCGGCATTGATTTTTTCCGACGCGGATTTTTTCACAAATGTCGCACATTGCGTGGTCAATTTGGAAATATTACTCTTTAAACATTCCGCCATTGTCATTTTCCCCAGGATAATTTCCGGGCAAATCGCCGTGATGTCGTCGGTGTTACAGGCCTCTTCAAACGTGGCAGGCTCTTTCTTTTGTCCCAATCCCAACATGTCCAAAAAGCCCGCATGGGCCGGCGCCATCATTAAAAACAGCCCCGTCATCACAACTATTTTTTTCATAAAATCCTTCCTTTGGTTGACTCATTCCCATCATAGGATTTTTATCCCGCCCCGTCAATATTGAAAACGGGCGTTGATGCCCCTATAATCATCGCATGAAATATTTAAATTCTTTTATCGTGCTGTCTGTCATCGGGGCCACCGGGGCGGCCGCGGCCAATCCGATGTTCGGCGCCGATCATCGTAACGCCATCAGCCTCTATGCCGGGCAATCCACCGGCCCGGGCAGTTTATTTAAACTGATCGACCCGTTTCAGTGGGACATCACCCCCATGACAATGGGCATGTTCCAATACAGTCAACCGATGACGCTGTTCCGTCTGCCGGCGCGGCAAAATATCAATGTGGTGCAAAACGTGGCCTATGGCCATGCGCGGGGCCTGTCGTTTTTGGGGGTGGGCGTGTCGTGGGACGTGGCGCTGATCGATTGGTGCGGATGGTATTTGGGCGGCGGCATTGGGCCCTATATGCGGGATTCACACGACCGCTATGTGGCCAGTCGCCTGGTCTTTGGGGAAAAGTTTTTTGTGGGATACCAGATCCATGATGCCCTGCGCGCCGA
Organism: bacterium; assembly: GCA_014802705.1. Taxonomy (GTDB): domain Bacteria; phylum Pseudomonadota; class Alphaproteobacteria; order Rs-D84; family Rs-D84; genus Enterousia. The sequence goes on from JAAVBR010000045.1 coordinate 4,219, forward strand.
ATTTTTCACCCTGCATTTTTCCAACGGCGATTTTACAGAAATCAATCGTGGGTTTAACTTTACGGGCCTGGGCGTATCAGTCAGTTTTTAAACGCCAACGGCGTCATAAATTCCCTTGCCCAAAATGCGTGTATGCGTTATAATCCGTGGCATACAGGCGAATTTCACTATGCCTAATCCAAAGGGACGTTTGGATACAACAATAATCCTAAGATAAAAACCCCTGTTTTCCGCATATTTTCCCCCTGATTTTATGCCGAATCCAAACGTCGGTTTGAAACCGGCAATGGCGGATTATATTTGTGGCATTTATAGAGGAGGCACCGGCGGACGAATATTCGAACTGCCCGTCGATCAGGATGGGATTACCGTGCGCTTTTTCGTACCCACCGCCAGTGCCGTATCATCCGCCGTGGCCGACGTCATTTATTGCTTTTTATATGACACCCAGGTCGCCGTAGAATCCGCAGACCCCCAGATGCGCCAATTTGGCTTGGAGGGTAATGTTACCAATGTCATGAGATGTATGTGGAATATGTACCTGACGGGGAACAAGGCCTGCATACCTTGCCCAGGCAACAGCCTGGCCATCAGTGACCGCGAGCGAATGGAAGTTCAGATCAAATATAATTTTACGACCGAGGCTGCTGCCCTCTCAGCATCCCACGCCCGCACCACGTGCGATGCCTGTGCCACCGGTTATTTTAAATCGGGTGGGGAATGTGTGCCCTGCCCCACGGGGGGCAGCAATGTGTCGTCATGGGGGACCGGCGAATTATCCTCTTGCTTTGATTTGATGCAGATGGACAACCTGACCGTCAGCGGCACCGACACCACCGGATCCTATACCACGACGTATGTGGCCGATCCGTTGCTGAACCAGGCTCCGGGCGTGACGTCCAACTATGTGACCTGTCCGTATCAGGAATAAAAAATCCCGGCGTTTGCCGGGATTTTTCTTTAGTTCAAGGGTGCGCCCCAATGTTGCTGGATACTGCGTTCCACATCCATCGGGCTGACCAAAACCTGGGGCGTTAAAATCACCACCAAGACGTCACGCTGGGCCGATGTTTCGCGCGACCCCGACAGCGCCATAAAGTCCGGATCCCCCAAGCCATAACGCGTGTCGTTGTTGGTCTGCTTTTCAAAGCCGGACACCACCAGCATCTGACCCGATTCCATGATGATTTCCTGCATGAAACTGCGTTCTTCCACCTCGGGTAATTGCAGGGTCACTTCGCCAATCGTTTGGGTCGACATCTTTAACAATTCGCGCACCGACATTTTGAACAGCAACAAGATCTTGCCGTTTTCCAAAACGTTGGGCAACAACTGCATCGAAAATCCGGTTTCCAGATCGTCCTGGTCCACGGTACTGGATTCGACCGTCGTAAAGTTACGCGATTCAAAGCGCTTGATATAACCGGTTGTACGCGTGTTGTTCACCGGCGCCACACGATTGTTGCGGGTCGTCACCCCCACGTTCGTGACCAAGGATACCTTGCCCTGCTTGGCCAAGGCCTGGATCAAGGCGTTACTGCCCGCCGCGCCCGAAAGTGATCCATTATTGATCTTGTCCGCGGTATAGGCGCCCGATACCACCTGGCCATTTTCCAGGTGCGTGGCCCCCGTCAGGGCCGACACCGTATTGGACAACACGGCGATGTTCATGGAACTGGCCTCGGTCGAGGTTAAATTATTCTTTGGATTCGCCACCAGATTCAGCCCCGACGTCGAATTGATCGCCGCCGCCAGATTCAGGCCAAACGCCGAATCATTGGAAATGGAAACTTGCAACACCTTCACATCAATGGTGACCAATTGCGACAGGCGTTTATTCTGGCGGGCGATATATTCCCCGACACGCGCCTGGATGGACGGCGGCGCCGTCACTGTGATGGTGCCGAGACTGCGCGATACGGTAAAGTCTGCATTTTCCGATTTCCCGATAATTGATGCGATGGTCCGTTCCACTTCGTCCCATTCTTTCAGGGTCGATTCCAATGTGACCAAATTGCCGTCATCGGTCTGGACCGACGATTGATAGGATACATCCGTCCCCAAAGCATAGAGGGTAAACGTCTTGGTTTCCGTTTCATAAAAGACAATTTCGTCTTTGTCATAATACCACAACAGATCCAGATCCGTCGCCACCTGGGACAACAGACCCGACAGTTTCCCGGTATAGGCGATATTCATCGTCTTCTTTAATTTTTCGCCGTCCACCTGGCTGTCGATTTTAACCGGAATCCCCGTCACCGAATAAATGTCGTTGGCCAAGACCTGTAAAGACACCGGTTCATTTAATAAAATTGTAATCCCCGTATCGGATTCATACCGCGACGGCAAATTGTTGCGATGCGCCAAAACGGTTGATTTGTTCCCCAACCAGACCCCTTCGGACATGGAAACCGTGTCCCCGGTCGCCACCTTGGCACGGGGGGTACGGGCCAATTCAAAGGCATCATAGGCATTGACAAAATCTTGGTCGACGGCGGCCGCCACCTGGGCGGAATCCTTGGTCGCACACCCCGTCACCAGGGCACACAGCGCCGCGCACATGATCCAAAGACGTGATGACTTGTTCATAAATTTCTCCTCTTGAATTTATTCTTCGGTCGTGGATATGACCAGAACGCGGTTGCCTTTGTAAAACTTGGCATACGGGACGGGGGTTGCGCGTCCAAAATTACGCACCAAGGCCGACGCCACATCCACAAAGCGTCCTTTGAAAACGGCGCTGGCCTCGATCGGGTATTCGCGCGATGTCGCCCAAACCAGATCCCAACCCTCTTTATCACACCAATTCTGTAAAATTTCGCGCAATGTCTGACCGCTGGCCACGACCCAGGAACGCACCTGATCCAATAATTCTTTGGGCGCTTCGGCATCGGCGCTTTCATTCACGGCGATTTCCGTTTCGCTTTCCGTGACGGTTACCCCATCGGGCAACGTCATTCCCATACGTGCCGCAAAGGCCGCATACCCATCACCGGACTTATTGCATTTTTGACGATTGCTGCGCGACACCGACAGGATTTCGCCCCCATCATCTTCCAACATTTCGCGCCGCATCAACGGCATTTCGGCCCCAGCGCATTCGTCCACAAAACCGGCCGGCGCCGCATTGCCATGAACCATATTCGCCCCACCGGACCATCCGCCAAAATTGCCCCGCGCGCCCAGATTGATATTGTTTTCCACAACCAAATCCGCGCCGATTTTGGACACAATGCGAATATTGTCGTCGGCCGCCGCCGCCGCATTGGTGTTTTTCGCCGCCCCGGTACACGCCCCGCCTTCACAGGCCACATCCACGTCGGCATCCGACCCCGCCAAGGGCCACGTCGGAATCGCCGGAGGGAACGCCCGCTGGGTGCTCTGATTTTCAATGACGGCACGTTCGGTATCATAATAAACCTCTGACGTGACGACCTGGGACATGCTGTGCGCGGCAAAGCAATAGCCGGCCGCCGTTGCAAACATGGCAATAATCAAAATCTTGCGGAACATAAGACCCTTTCCTTTCCTGGTGTTTTCCTTATAATAATAATTATTATAACAACTTGACCGAATCTGTGCAAGACCTAAAAACAACTCTTGTTTCTAAAAATACCGCCCCAAGATAAAATCGCACGAATCGGCAAAAGATGATATACTGTCCCCGGAAAAACTTTATACAAGGCGGAACAGATGAATACAGCGTTACAATGGGGCATTTGGGGTGCGGGGGTTATTTTAAACGTGATTACGATCGCATTGGTGGGCGTGGGCCTGGGGCGCATGCGTGCCATGGCCCGAACCATAAACCAATCGGCGGGGCTGCTGGTCAAGATGCAGGCGACCCTGCGCAACAAATCCGCCACCAATGCCGTCACCGAAAATGCGGAAATGATTTATCAAGACCTGTTGCAAAATCTGATTCCCGTGATGGCGGCCATCGACGTTATGCCGCGATCCACCCCCGAACATCCCCTGTGGCGGGCCCTGGGGGGCATTTTGGACGAATATGCCAAGAATCCTTTTGTGCTTGAAAAACTGCGTCGTTGTATTAAATTGGACGATGATGTCGCCCGCAGTATTGATCACTATATGAACCGGGCGGATGGATTTTTGCGTCATCTGACGATGACCGAACCCGACGGAATCCTGGCGGCCACGTTTACGGACGGTCTGCTGGGGCAATCATTGACCCTGTTCGCCCAGGCCCGCCAATTGGCCACCGGCGACAAATAAGAAACACAGAACCACGGCATGCCGAAATTGACCGATGATCTTGTCCGCGAAATATCCCGCCGCCGGGGCGAACCGGATTGGTTGTTGGCCTGGCGATTGGGGGCGTTGAACGCATGGCGCCAAATGCACGAACCCCATTGGGCCGAAATTGATTATGCCCCGATTGATTATGACGCGCTGAATTATTACAACGATCCGGCCCCGGTGGATAATTCGGATCTAAAGGCTGCATACGACAAAATGGGCCTGCCCGACGCGGAACAACGGGCCTTGATGGGAATGGCGACCGACACCGTGATCGACAGCGCATCCGTCCACACGTCGTACAGCGATGAACTTAAACGCCTGGGGATCATATTCCTGCCGATGTCAGAGGCTGTGCGTCAATACCCCGACCTGGTGCGCACGCATTTGGGATCGGTCGTGGGCGCGGCGGATAATTTTTTTGCCGCCCTGAACGCGGCGGTCTTTTCCGACGGCACCTTTGTCTATGTGCCGGAAAACGTGACCTGCCCCATTGATTTGGCCAGTTATTTTCGCATTGAAACCGCCAAGATTGGTCAATTCGAGCGTACCCTGATCATCGCGGCACCGGGCGCCACATTGCGGTATATGGAGGGATGCAGCGCCCCGCGCCGCCCGAACCATCAACTGCACAGCGGCGTGGTCGAAGTGGTGGTGATGGACGGCGCCCACGTTCAATACGCGACGGTCCAAAATTGGTACGGCGGGGATCGGGATGGCCGGGGCGGCATTTTAAATTTCGTGACCAAGCGCGGCCGCGTGGATGCGCACGCCCGCCTGGATTGGACCCAGGTTGAGGTGGGATCCGCCATGACGTGGAAATACCCCTCCTCTATTCTGGCGGGTGATGGCGCCCAGAGTGATTTTTATTCATTGGCAATTACGCGGGGCCATCAACAGGCCGACACCGGCACCAAGATGATTCACGCCGGCAACAACACGGTGTCGAACATTGTGTCATACGGCGTGGCGTTGGATCAATCGCGCCAAACGTTTCGCAGTCTGGTGGCCTTGAACGGCGTCGAATGCCGCAGTGCCGCCAAGTGCGACAGCCGCCTGATCGGGACGGCGGCATGCGCCAACACATTACCCACCATTATCCACGGCAACGGCCAAAACGCACAAAGTCACGAGGCCACCACCGGCACCATTGACGCGGCGGCGCTGTTCTATCTGATGTCCGGCGGCCTGGACCGGGACGAAGCCATCGCCCTGATTGTCGGCGGCGCGGCGGCCCCCGTTATCGCCCGATTACCGATGGAATTTTTGGTGGAATCCAAACAACTGATTAAAATGGCCCTGGCCCAGGAATGAACATGACAACAATACTGGAAATAAAAAATTTAAACGTGTCCATGGATGGCAAAGAATTGCTGCATGATGTGAATTTAAACGTGGCGCGCGGGGCGCGGCACCTGCTGCGCGGGCATAATGGGTCGGGGAAATCGACCCTGGTCGCCACCATCGCGGGCGACCCGATGTACACCGTCACCGCGGGCCAAATCATTTTGGATGGGCGCGACGTCACGGGGGAAAACGCCACCACGCGGGCGTTGATGGGGATATTTTTGGGCGCGCAAAACGTGCCGGAAATTCCGGGGCTGACGGTGCTTAGTTTCCTGAAACACTCCATCGCCGCGCACACGCATTTTAACACCGGCAAAGATCTGTCGATGGGGGAATTTTTAACCCGCCTGGAATCGGTGCGGGCACAGTTGGATATTCCCAAAGAATGGCTCAATCGCTGCATCAACGTCGGTTTTTCCGGTGGCGAGCGTAAGCGTCTGATGCTGTTGCGATTGATGCTGACGGCGCCGCGACTGGCCATCTTGGACGAACCCGATTCCGGGGCGGACGCGGCCACAAAAAAACAGATCGCAGACGTCATCACGCAGATGCCAGACACCACGTTTTTATTTATCAGTCACCAAGACGACTTTACCGCCGCCGTCCACCCCACCCAAACAACCACTTTGCGGGCGGGGTCTGTTGTGATAGAATAAAAAACCAAAGAAAGGGTTATTTGATGAACGGATTGATTTTATTTGTCGGGGCGTTGTTGCTGCTGTGGATTGGGCGGACGATTTTAATTCCGTTTTTGGCCGCGGTGTTTTTCTGGTATTTGATCAACGCCATTGCTGCCTATTACCGCAAGGCCATGCCGAAAAATCCCCGCTTTCCCCGCGTCTGGAATATTTTGTCGGGCATTTTGGCGGGGGCCACGCTGATTGGCGTTGTTTATTTATTCAGCACCCAGGTCCGCCCGATGTTCAGTGAACTGATGGCCGCCCTGCCCGATATTCAACAGAAACTGACGACCTTTGTGGACTTTCTGTCGGTGCGTCTGGGTGTCGCCGCAGACACATCGATGTTGCCCAACATTACGAAAATTGCGGCGAATCTGGGGGCGTCGGCGGTGGGCATGGCGACCACGGTGGGGATGGTGGTGGTCTATATGCTGTTTATGTTCGTGGAACAAAGCACGTTTCATAAAAAATTGGCGGCACTGTTCCCGAACCGGACACGCGCCAAGAAAATGCGCTATATCCTGGGCAGTATTGATGAAAACATGAAAAAATATCTGTTTATGAAAACGCTGATTTCCGGGGCCACGGGGCTGATGTCGTATTTCTGGCTGACGGCCATCGGATTGCCCTTTGCGGGGGTGTGGGCGTTTATTATTTTTGTGGCGAATTATATCCCGACCATCGGATCCATTGTGGCCTGTGGCCTGCCGATTTTGTACGCCTTGGTGTCGACAGACACTTGGAATTTACCCCTGTTGGTGGCGCTGGGGCTGATTGGGTTACAGATTTTGTTCGGCAATATTATCGAACCGAAATTGACGGGCAAGACGTTGAACCTATCCACCCTGGCGATTTTGATCAATTTGGTGTTCTGGGGGGGACTGTGGGGCGTTGCCGGGATGTTTTTCAGTGTGCCGTTGTTGGTGGCCACCTTTATCGTCATGGCCCAATTTGATTCCACCCGATGGATCGCCGTCCTGTTATCGGCCGACGGCAAAATACCGAACAAAAGCGACGAATAATTTTATCCAAAACGGGATATAAAAAAACGGTGCTCTATGCACCGTTTTGGCGTTTTTTTGATGTTACACCGGATTATGGGCAAAGATATCCCGCGTCCCCCAATCCAGATCCAACGCGCATCGCGTCGGTAAAAAATCAAAACATTTTTGCGCCGCGTCCCATTTGTTTTTGTCCATCAACGCATCCCGCAAATAATCATGCAATAAATGTAAATGCTCCACGTCGCCGGCCGCATATTTTAATTGGCGCGGGGATAATTCCCCGGCCCATGATGACGCGGCCCCATCCCCGGTGGCATCAATACCGAAAATGGCCTGCAACGCCCCGTGCAGGGTATGCGGCACACCCGTACACGCCAACAGAACGCCGATTTTTGTACAAAACGTCGGCACCGCCCAAACGCCCAGACGCCGATAAATCATCGCCATATCCATGCGCGCATAATGAAAGATTTTTGTGACCGCGCGATTGCCCAATACGCGACACAGGTTCGGATAGTCCCGATTATCATAAATCCGCACCAAATAGACATTATCGTCCCCGCGCGCCCGCATTTGCACCAGACAGAGTTTATCGCCCCGCACATCCAATCCCGTCAGTTCTGTGTCGACGGCCAAATCCGGCGTCTGCATCAATTCATCCGCCATTTGATCCGTCAAATCATGATTGCAAAAGATGATATTCATTGCGCCCCACATCGCCGCCCCATGGCGACCGCATTTTCCAAAATGACACGCGCCGCATTGGAATCTAACTTTTCTTTGATATCCGCGCGCCGCACGCGCCCCATGTCGGATTGCGCCGCAAAACTGGACAATGTTTCATCGATCAAGAAAATGGGCACATCCACCCGCCCGGCCAGCGCATCTGCAAATTCCCGCACACGCGCCGTGGTGTCCGACGCCGACCCGTCCAGGCGGTATGGCACCCCCACCACGATGGCGACGGCCCCCGCATCCCGCGCCAGATCCGCGACCATCGTCGCCGCATCCCCGCCGCGCGGCACCACAATCGGGGGACGCGTAAAGAAAAATTCCTGGGACACGTCGGTCACGGCCACGCCGGTGCGCCGCGCGCCCCAGTCAATGCCCATAATACGCCCAACACGCGGAAAAGCCTTGAAATCTGGCAAAATCATTGTATAATCCTTTGTGCTTTTAAATATAGGATGACAAATGGCGTTTAGCAAGCAACAATTACAGAAATTTGCCCGTCTGATTCAGATTGAAATCCCCGACGACCAATTGGAACATATGGGGGCGGACGTGGTGTTTGATTGGATGACGGAATTACAGGCAATTGATACCACGGGCGTGGATCCGATGTTCAGCCCCGCGCGGCACTGCGCGCCGCTGCGCGCCGACGTGGTGACGGACGGCAACATGCGGGCGGCGGTCCTGGCCAATGACCCGGACACGGCCGGGGTATCCCGCGGGTACTTTGCCGTGCCCAAGGTGATGGATGAATAAAATATTTAACGACTAACGGAATAAAGACAATGATTGACCTGACGATTAGCGAAGCCTTGCAAAAATTAAAATCGCGCGAGATAAGCGCCACGGAATTGACGCGTGCGCATCTGGATCGGATTGAACAATTAAATCCCGAATTAAACGCGTATATTACCGTCACGGCGGAACGTGCCCTGGCCGATGCGGCGGCGGCGGATGCCCGCTATGCCGATGGGACGGCCCGGATTTTGGACGGGATTCCGATTGGGATGAAAGACCTGTTCGCGACGCGGGGCATTCGGTCGACGGCGGGGTCCAAAATGCTGGAAAATTTTATCCCCGAATACGAATCCACCGTGTCCCAGAATTTAATCAATATGGGAACGGTGCTGCTGGGGAAAACCAATATGGATGAATTTGCGATGTCGGGCACGGGCCGCACGTCTTATTTTGGGCCGTCCGTCAATCCCTACAGCCGCGATGTCAAATTGATGCCGGGCGGTTCGTCCAGTGGATCTGTCGCGGCCGTGGCCGCGGGGCTGTGCATGGCGGCAACGGGATCCGACACCGGGGATTCCATCCGGTTCCCGTCGTCCCTGACAGGCCTGGTTGGGATGAAGCCGACGTATGGGCTCTGTTCCCGCTATGGCTGCTTTGCCTATGCATCCAGTTTGGATCACCCGGGTTCCATTGCCCGCACGGTGGACGATGCGGCGATTTTATTGGGGGCCATGGCGGGGTGCGATGCGCACGATTCCACGTCATTCCCCGGGGCCGACGCGGTCGCAGAAAAACTGCGCGCGGGGATTACCCCGGCGGATGTGCGGGGCCTGCGCATTGGGATTATTCGCGAAACAATGGATGCGCCCGGCATTGCCGATGATGTGCGCGCGATGTTTGACCGCTATGTGCACGATTTGGCGGCCATGGGCGCCGAAATTGTTGAACTGTCGGTGCCGCACGTGATGCTGACCGGAACACTGTATGGCGTCATTTCCCGGGCCGAGGCCGCATCGAATCTCGCCCGCTATGACGGGATGAAATACGGCCTGCGCGTCGATGGGGCGGATTTGAACGACACGTATCGCAAAACGCGTGCGGCCGGATTTGGCGACAATGTCAAACACCGTATGCTGACCGGTGCCATCACCCAGACGGCGGATTTCTATACCCCCTGCTTTGTTCAGGCGGCGAAAGTCCGTCGGTTGCTGGCCAATGAATTTGACGCGGCGATGGAAAAATGCGATGTGATTTTAAGCCCGGCGGCCCCCACCGCGGCATTCCCGTTGACGGACGACCTGAACGCGGATGCGGCGCGTGTGTCGAACGCCATGTTGGTCCCGATGAATATGTTGGGCATGCCGGGGTGCAGTGTCCCGGCCGCCCGCAATGCGGCGGGACTGCCCATGGGCCTGCATATCGCGGGCGCGTTCGGCGATGATGTGCAGGTGCTGTCCGTGGCCAAGGTGATTGAAGGCATGGCGGCACTGGACAATCGGCCGACCATCGTGATGGGGAAATAAAAAAATGACCGCGTGGGTCCGGATAAAAGAAGTGGTGGCTAGGGACGGAATCGAACCGCCGACACAGGGATTTTCAGTCCCTTGCTCTACCAACTGAGCTACCTAGCCAACGCGAAACGCATCATAAGATAACGAAATACAAAAAGCAAGGAAAAAAAGATGTCCTTAACAATTGTTCGAAAAACAGACGATTATTCACTGTTACCAAAATCAATCGCGGAAAAACGGAATGTTTATAACAAAATCCGCCAGAAAATTCGTACATTCCCCCATGGGATTGTTCAGATTTTAGAAAAAGACAATCCCTTGGGTAATGATTATGATGCCGCCTATTGTTTGCAATCAGATATAAAACTGATTGTTGCACAACATTCTCATGTTCATCCTATCGCCTTAGCGCCTGGCTTTATCAATCCTACAATTACCGGATATGAATGCTATGTTGTTATGCCGGATGGACAATCTGTTAATTTAAGTGACACAAAATATGCGAAATTATTATTTGATACCGCGCGCCAGAAAGCGACCATCGAAATTAACACAGGTTTATATAATGCCATCGAAGACCATATAAAAGCCTTCAAAAAACAATACAACGTACGCTAATAACAATATAAATTAAACAAGCAAGGAAAAAGAACAAATGTTTACGATAAAAGGCAAAACAGGTGATTGGGAAGTGGTCGTGGGCCTGGAAACACATATCGAAGTGTTGTCCAAGTCCAAGATTTTCAGCGGCGCGTCCGCCGATTATAATCCGACCGTTGCCCCCAATACCCAGGTATCTATGGTGGACGCGGCCATGCCGGGGATGCTGCCGGTACTGAACGATTATTGCGTAGACCAGGCGATTAAATTCGGTCTGGGCATCAATGCCGACATTACACGACGCAGCCGCTTTGCCCGTAAACAGTATTTTTATCCTGACCTGCCCCAGGGGTATCAGATTACCCAGCCCGCGGATCAGCCACCGGTGGTCGGCCGCGGATGGGTTGAAATCATGGGGGACGACGGGAATCCCAAAAAGATTTTGATTGAACGCGCGCATTTGGAACAGGACGCCGGCAAATTAAAACACGATGCCCATCCGACAAAATCCTTTGCCGATTATAACCGCGCGGGGGTGACGCTGTTGGAAATTGTGACGTGGCTGGATGTGAAAAATCCGGAAAATAATTCCTTTATCACATCCCCGGCGGAAGCCGAACGCTACCTGCGCGAAATTCGTGAAATTGCCCGGGCGCTGGGTGTGTCCAAGGCCAATATGGAGGAAGGATCCATGCGCGCCGACGTCAACGTTTCCGTGCGGCCGGCCGGGTCCAACGAATTCCGCACGCGGACAGAGACCAAAAACATGGTGTCGTTTAAGTTTATCAAGAGCGCCATTGAGTACGAGGCCCGCCGCCAGATAGAGATTTATGAAAACGGCGGCACCGTCACCCAGGACACCATGCGTTATAACCAGGGCAGTGGGGCCACATCCGTCATGCGCAGCAAAGAAGACGCGTTGGATTACCGCTATTTCATTGATCCGGATTTGTTGGAATTGGTCATTGACGATGACCGCATTGAACACATTCGGCAAACCATGCCGGAATTGCCGGCGGCGACCCGCGCGCGGTACACAGGTGTATTGGGCCTGGCCGACTATGACGCGGCGCGGCTGACCGAAACAACCGACATTTCCCGCTGGTTCGATGCGGCGGTGGGCGACAAGCCGGCGCGCGCCAAGGGGGTCGCGAATTGGATGATTAGTGAACTCTTTGCGCATCCGGAAAACTGGGACGAAAAAAACGCGGTGGACGTGGCCGAACCGGATGCCCCGCGGATTATTCGCCCGTCTGATTTGGCCGAATTGGTCGATATGGTGATGGACAACGCCATCAACGGGAAACAGGCCAAAGAAATTTTTATTAAAATGCTGGATGGGGAAAATGGCACCCCACGCGACATTGCAAAAAAATTCGGCATGGAACAAATTACCGATACATCTGCGATTGAAAGCGCGGTGGATGCCGTTATTGCGGCCAATCCATCCCAGGTTGAACAATATCGCGGCGGGAAAGTTGGCCTGCTCGGTTTCTTTGTCGGGAACGTCATGAAGGCAACCGGCGGCAAAGCGAATCCCGCCGTGGTGAACGAAATCTTGAAGAAAAAATTAGGAGAATAATCCATGAAAATCATCGGCATTGTAAAAAACGACCCGATCATGGGTGTGCAATATGGGGTGGTAGAGGTGCAAGAAAATGTGAAAACTATTTCACACCATCAGATGAATCATAACATCTGTCACCCGCAGAAAATTCATTCGATGCCCATCCGTCATAAATATACCCGTCAGAAATTGGGAAACGCGAATCCTGCTTCACTGAATCAGGATCAGATTAATCAACTTATCTGCAACAAACGTATCCGCCAGAAATAATAGGACATTTTGCATCATGAAGGACAGGGGTATTATTATCGTTCGGGCGGGTCGCCCCGTTCCGTTTGACGATGACGCATCGGTTTTGGCCGCGGTCGCCCAACATCATTTGACCGCGAAAAAATCCCCGCATCTGGACATTGTTCATGGGACAACACAGCCCGAAACAGGCACCGTGGCGGATTTGGCCAGACATCTGTTGGATAAATCCGCCCGGCGGGTACAAATGCTGGCCCGGGATGTCCAGAACACGAAACATAAATAACAGGAACGCATTCCATGGATAAAAATCGCGGCTTCATTATCATTCGGGCGGCACTGGACGGGACAATTCCCCAAGAACCAGACACAGATTTGGCGCGGCTAACCGCCCGTCTGATGCAGGAAACCGCCCACCGGATAGAGGTATTGAACGTCCCGCCGCACGGGACGGGCTTTTCCCGTTTCCTGGACGATAAATACCGCCAAACGATGCATTCTCGCCTGTTCGCCATCCAACATAAAATCGCAAACCGCAAAAGATAAGATGAATACGCCCAAAAAATTCTTTATTCAAACCTTTGGCTGTCAGATGAATGTCTATGACGGGCAACGCCTGGCGGCCCTGCTGGAAAGCCGCGGATTGACCCCGACGGCGAATGTGGCGGACGCGGACGTGATACTTCTTAACACCTGTGCGGTGCGGGAAAAGGCCACGAACAAGGTTTATTCCGCCCTGGGGCGGATTCGCCGCGCAAAGCGGCCGGACGCCCTGATGGGCATTGTGGGGTGTGTGGCGCGCGAAAGTGGCGCCGACGCGTTCAAACGCGTGCCGGATTTGAACTTTGTCCTGGGCCCGCAAAGTTATCATAAATTGCCCGAGATTTTGGATAACCCGGACACAAAACTGCTGAACATCGACTTGGGTGGTTTGGAAAAATTCGACGCCCTGCCCCCGATGACGCGCAGCCCTGCCGTCGCCTATATCCCCATCCAGGAGGGATGTGATCATTGCTGTACATACTGTATCGTGCCGTACACACGCGGCCGCGAAATTTCGCGGGCGCCGGTGGACATTATGAACGATGTGCATCACGCCGCCCAGACCGGCGCGGTGGAAATCTGTTTCCTGGGGCAAAACGTCAACGGGTATAAATATCAGGATGAAAACGGAACCGTGCATCGCCTGTCGGAACTGATCCGCGACACGGCCAAAATCGACGCCATCCAGCGTATCCGCTTTACATCCAGTTATCCGACCGAAATGACGGATGACCTGATTGACATATTCCGGACGGAACCCAAATTATTGCCGTTTTTAAATATGCCTATACAAAGCGGGTCGGAAAATGTATTGACACGAATGAACCGGCCGTACAGCCTGGATCTATATATAGATATTGTTGACAAATTAAAGGCGGCGCGGCCCGATATTCAAATATCCAGCGATTTTATCGTCGGGTTCCCCGGGGAAACGGACGCCGATTTTGACCAGACCATGGCCGTGGCCCAACGCGTGGGGTATATCAATTCCTATTGCTTTAAATATTCGCCGCGACCGCACACGGCGGCGGCCGTTATGCCAAACCAGATTCCAGAACAAATTAAAAGCCTGCGTCTGGTGACATTGGATGCGGCCCTGAATGAAATTCAGCGAACCTTTAACCTGTCCTGTGTGGGACGCACCCTGGATTGTTTGCTCGAAGGCGCCGACAAAACCGGTCGCCATCTGGTCTATCGCACCCCGTATATGCAGCAAACCATTGTGGACGCGCCCGCGGGGGATACGCCCCCCACCCTGGCCCGGATAAAAATCACCGACGCGAACAAGGCATCCCTGCGCGGGGAATTTGTGGCTTAAAAGAAATAGCGCAGATTCAGGCGCCCCTGAAACGACGTCACATCCGGGTCGCGCCGCATGGCCACACCGCCACCCACGGACACGCCGTCCATGACGGACCGGATGTTTAAATCCATCCCCAATGTCAGCGCATCTGTCGCATCGGTGATAACATGCCCTGTCATTTGATAATCAATCCCATCCATACCCCATGCGGCCGTCCCATGCATTCCCAAACGCGGCGCCCGATCCGCGTCGACATCGGACAACAAAACGGTCCGCCGGGCCGTCCATCCCACAAACGGTAACACACCAATCGCATCCGTGAACGAAATCGTCGTGCCGACGTCCATCGCCCCATACAGGGAACGTCCCCGGGGATTTTCATCCACCCCATATTTTCCCAAGACCGGCCCCACATCAAAGTCGGCCCATGTCATCCCCGCCGTCATTTGGCCCCAAATATACCGGCCCGCCCCATGCACCCGCGCATCCACACCATACAGATTTCCGGTAAAATCGTTTAAGCCATCCGCATGCCCCAGCATCCCGACCGACCCGCCCAGGGCGATTCCGAACGCCCGCCGGCCATAGGCCGCATAGGACCGCACCGCACTTAGCCACATATCATCATTAAACACAGCAATTTGGTCCGACCGGGCCCCCAAATCGGTATCCGACGTCGGTCCCTGGATCAGATTAAATTCTTGGAACAGATGAATGCCATCCATCAACCGCATGGGGTTACACCGCACCGATCGCGCCATGATGCGATCCAATTCATCCCGCGTCTGGGCCGCGTCCATCGCACGCACCAGTTTATCATTCGGATCATAGACCCGCAGCGTGTTTATAAATCCCCCGCGACGCGCGTCCAAAATTTTTAAATAATCTGTTTCGCGCCGGATTTGTAAATAAATATTATCCCCCGTCCGATGCGCCGCGGCGGTAAACAGGTTATCCAAATCCGGCATCGCCACAAACACCGCCCCATTGCCCCGGACATTGCCCAGAATCACATCCCCGTCGTGCGCAGCCGCGGGGTTGATATGGACCGTCACTTCGCCCACCAAATCAATCGGCGGAATCACCCCACGGGGCCGCCCATTCCACGTGATACTCGTGTTATCCAGGATGATTTCATCCGCCGTTGCCCCGATGGATAAAATATCCCGCAGATTCAGTTTTTCGTCCCCCACCACGCGCAGCGTTAATCCCGCCGACACGTGTAAATCCGTCAGACTGTCCGGCGTATCCACAACTTGCATCACCGACGCGCCCGCGCCCATAACGACACTGGCCTGAATCTGGCCGGTATTATGTACCATCACCTGGCACCCCGGACAAATATAAACATGCCCTGAAATATGCCCCGCGTTCGTCACACGGATGGATCCGTCAATATCGATTCGATCAATATCAACCCATGAATTTTTTGACACGTCCACATCGGACATGATATGGAC
>JAAVBR010000046.1 GCA_014802705.1 bacterium
CGCGGTTAAACAGATGAAATATAAATTCCCGCTGACGCTGGAAATAAATCCGGCCAAATGTCTGGGCGTTGGGGAACGCAGTGATGTCAAAGAATGGGCCGATGCCGTCAATAATGGCAACATCGAAAAGTCATTACGCGCCGCCGCCCGCATGTTCCATCAGTACTATGACCAGGCATGAAAATGACAACCATAACAACTCGTTTTGCGGGGGTGGACGATATGGACGCCTTGGTGGATATGCAGGTCGGGTTTGAGCAGTTTTTTCAAGACCTGGGGTCATCGGAACCATACGCCATTGATGCGGCGGCGCGGCGGCGTGATTTGTTTGATATTCATTTTGGGCCAAACGCCTTTGTGCGCACCCTATTGGCGGTGGCGGATGGCCAAATCGTCGGGCGGGTTTCATTCTATCGGGGATATACGGCGGATGTGCCGCCGTTTTATCATATGCAATTGGCGGGCGTCTATGTGCGGCCGGAATTTCGGCGCCGGGGGATTTTGGGGGTGATGTTTGCGCGCCTGCGCGATGTGGCCGCGGCTGAAAATATGAAGATGATCAAGTGGTCCGTCTGGGGGCCGAACGCGGGGGCGGTGCGGGCCTATGAAAAATTGGGGGGCCGGCGGTTTAGTGACGCGTGGGACGAACACTTTATGTTTTTAGAGGTATAAATATCCCCGGGCGGATGCCCGGGGTTTTTATCAGCGCGGTGGGCGCGTCAGGTGTTTGTACAGCGCCAGCGGCGTCTGGATCCACCAGGCGTGCAGGTCTAGCGCCCGCCGGGCCATATCGACGCAGGTCCACGCCCGGGCAAATTCGGCCGGATCCGGCGTGCGCCCCGGGGACACGTACACCATGCGCCACCCATGGGCCCGCAGGATGCGGATATCCCGCCGCCGCAGCGGAATGCGTATCACGCGGTTGCGCCGTACGAATTGATACAACGTCAAATCATCCCCCGCCCCCGGCAAAATCACCGCGCAATGGCGCAGCCGCCGACACACCAGGCGCGGCAGGATTTTGGATGTATGGGGGGCAAATGCCATGATAATCATATATTCCCCCCTTTATTCCAGCCAACCCCGGGCCGCGGCCGCGGCGCCGATGGTGTCCATGGCGTCCCGCCACACGGCGGCCGCCCGATTTTCCGCCCAGATATGCTGATGCGGGGCGCGGCGGCGGTCGCCAAATTCTTTGATCACCGCCAGATGTTCGTCGTTTAATTGGCCCGACAAATACAGACGCGTGATCAATGTTTCCACGTCCAACAATTCACAGACGCGCCGGCCGCCCCCATGCCCCCGGGCAAAGCCGTTGCGGACGCTGCGTGCATAGAGAAACCAGAACCATAACTGTTCGGCGTTTTGAAATTTTTCGGCCCCGATCACGGGATTCGTTTGCGTCATGTTATCTCTCCTTGGGTTTATAAACATAATTTTTTATAAAATAATGTTAGAGTGTTGTAAAATGTTACAACTGATGGTTGAAGTGCGAATCGGTTTTCTGATTCGTTAAACTGATTTTAATTTTTTATTGTCGAATCGCGCACAGGCGCATTTTCGCGCCCGGTGCGCGGCATAACGGCAAAAGTATTCCCAAAATGAAACCCGCATAACGCGGGTTTAAAGGATCGGCGGGAAACAATCGCCCCCGGTTTCCGGGCAACAATTAAAGCCTTGGTCGCCCATATCCGTATAGATTTCACCGGTACAGCATCCATTGCCATCCGGCGGGGTGCCATCTTCGCAGGTGATGATCGGCGTGTTGTCCACCGGCATCGATTGGAACGGATTTTGTATAGTGTTGTCATCGTTGTATGTCAAGCCCAAGACCTGTTCATTATACTTTTGCGTGTCATAGATCAGTTTGGTGCCCGTTTCTTTGTCGGTCAAACTGGTTTGCTGTTGGTTTTGATAGATCGCCTCTTGCTTGGCATTATTGATGGCCTGGTACTGTTTCGATTGGCAATAGAACAGAACCGTGCGATAATCCAGGCCGGCCTTGGATATTTCAGATTCGGCACCGGCGCGCACCTTGCTGGCCTGGGTGTTGTCGCAATAGCCGTCCAGGTTGAACGAACGCACCTGGCCGGTCCATGTGCCGTCTTCGTACACGGGGCGTGCGTCGTGCATTTTTGTGAAACGTGTTTTGGATCCATAGGGGGCAATGGCGCATTTCTTGCCGCCGCCCGCGCCACAGGTGACGATCAAATCTTCGGGGGAATAGACCGTAATCCGTGTCCCCGCCGCAATCGAAAAGGGCGGCACCGTGTTATCCATCATGTCCACCATCAATTTCTGGGCCACCTGGTTCCAGGCGGTGATGATTTCATTTTTCGCCAATTCGGACGAGCGCACCTGGCCACTTTGGACCACGGTGTTGTTGTCCAGGTCAATCTGGTTCACAAAGGTATCCGAAATCGGTGCGATCAAATTCACCGCCGCCGGCACAATCGCCGTCAGCATCGGCATCACGAATTGTTCCAGGTAATCGGTGCTGCCGTGACCGGGGACGCCCACGCGACCCTGGGCATCGCCCGAGAAGGGATTGGATCCATTCGGGAAATTAAATTCCACGCCGTCGGGGCGGATAAATTGATACCATTCGACCTGCATCCGGCCGATCGCCTTGTACGGGCCAGGCATATTGCCCGTCACATAGCCCAGCATCAATGTCCCCGTCGGGATGATCACCGTGCGCCCATCGTCGGAATAGACGTTGCGATCCACCGTCGCCCGCACCGGCAATCCCCGTGCGTGCAATGTTTCGGTATCCGCCCGGATTTCAGACACAATGGTGGCCGGAATCGGTTTATATTGACGCAAGATAAAGGACCGATCGTACGGCATACTGGATACAACGGCATTGCCCGCGCCAGAGCCCAAATACTTTTCATCAGGTTCATTGCTGGCCTGTACAATATGGGCGTGGGATCCCCCGTTGGGGGTCATGGGGATGTCGACCATTTCTAATTCTTCGGTGGATAACTGGCGCGCGCGATTGACGGGACGCGTGTCCACGGGATTGGACAATTGGGGGATGACGCCCGTCGTGATGGATGCGGTGTATCCGATATGTTCGGCGTCGGTGCCGATTTTCTGGGACGGGTTGTCCATTGCCGTGATGATGCCGTTGTCCGGGTTATAGACCCCGGTCGGATTATTACAATCGCGATCGCCAAAGGGGTGGAAATAATACGCGCCGCGTTCCGGCTTGATCCAGCCGATCTGGGTGCCACTGTTGTTATAACCCGGAAAGGCAAAGTCCGAACAAGCCTCGGGCGCGGGGGTATAATCGTCCACGGGATCGCTGGGCCGGGGGGTATCCCGGCGGCGTTCGCGGATGCGCGGCGCGTCATCCGCCGGCAAAACAGGGGTCAAATCCGCAATATCCTGTTGAATATCGGCGCGGATGTCAAATGTCGGATCCGGTTCCGGTTCGGGTTCCCATACGGGTTCGGGATCGGGTTGGGGTTCAGGTTCCGGTTCGGGCCGGGGCGTCGGTTTGGCCACCGGCGCGGGGGCGACGGCGCCCACCACCACCGGGATTTCCGCGGTCTGGGTCAGGGTGTCCGGCATATCGGCCCCATGCCAATCGATCAAGAGTTTGGTGCCCGTCGGATCCATCGCCGATTTCGGGGCGTATTGCAGATCAATCGTGCATGAAATCGTGTCATCGATTTCGCCGATGTTGGTGCATGTTGTTTTGGGCGCGGCCAAATCCGTCACATCATTGTCCAGGCGCACGCCCGTCACGCGCACCGGGGCGGATGCCGAAACGGTGATCTTTTGAACCTGTTTGTCATCCACGCGGGTGTCCGACCAATCGATGGCGTCGGGGGTCAATGTCAATGTGGCCGCGGGCGCATCTGTGTCCGGCGTATCCGACGTTTTCGATCCCCACAGCAACAGCGTCAATAAAATCAGCACGACAACAAACGCCGCCCCCAGGGCCAACCACTGAACGGGGCGCGGCATGGATTTGCGCAGATCGGATAATTGCTTTAATACCTTGTTCATTTCCTAATAACCCCACCCAACGCGGGACGCCGGGATGCCCGGCGTGTTCCGCATCTTATTGAATACGCACGACGTGACAACTGGCGCCACTGAACTTTAACATTTGATCACACAGACGCTGGGCCGTGTCGATGTCACTCAGCGGTCCGATGCGCAGGCGATAGAGCCGCGCCGATGTCGCATCCGACCCCAAATCGCCGACACCCTGTTCATCCACCGCAAAGAACACACTGTCTTTATACGGCGTCAGCAGGCCTTGACCGTCTTCGCCGCTAAACTTGGCCAACAGCGATGTCCAGTAATCGTTCAGGGCCTTGACCGATGTGTCGGATTTCAATTCCACCGCGACGCCGGTCTGGTTGCTGGAAATCAGCGGGATATTCGTCTGGGGCAGATAGGCACCGGCCGTGTTCCGGGCCGTGGGCATCATGTTGACACCGCCCGTCGCGCCGCCCACCGTGGGCGTGCCGTACATTGCGCCCCCGGCCGGGATGCCGTATCCCGCCGGCATATAGTATCCGGCCCCGTTCGCCGCGCCGGTGTTTGAAATAAACATCGGCGTGGTGGCATAATTGTTGACCGAACCGCTGATCGCGGCCAGATCCGCGTTGTACGCGATATTGTTCAAGGACTGGCCCGACATCATGGATTGGGCCACATTTGCCTCAGCCAATGCCATGACGGACGCGGTGTCCGCAATCAGGAAGGGCTTTTCACGCTTTTTAATACACACAATCCGTTGCCCGCTGCGCAGGACCATGTCCCCCACAGCCTCTACAATCAACAGGCGCCCGTCTTCGCCGTCGGTGCGGAATCCCACCGGGGATTCGCCGCCTTCGACCAATAACGATACCACCGGCCGCTGGGTCATGGCGATGACTTTGTCGCCAAAGTCGATATAGGTAAAGATCCGATCGCGCCACACGCGTTCGGGGGCAATCACATAATCGTCCGGGTTCGGCACAAAGATGTCCAGGTCAAAACGAAATTCCGACGGATCAATCTTCATCGATTTGATCCACCCGTAATCTTCGCCGTCAACGCCCACGGTCGATGATTTGCCCGCGGCCTTTTTAAAGATGGACCCCATGCCGGCGTTCTGGGCCGCGGCCGCGGCGTTGGATGTCGGCAGGGCGCCGCCCCCGTCCAGGACAACGTCCACCTGGGAATAGGTGATTTCGCTGGAATTAGACGGTTCACTGCGCAGATAGAAAATATATTTGTTTCCCGATTTGCCCGTCACGATCAGGTTCGTGTCCGAACCCATATTGCTGGCGGTGGGGGTGATGTACATGGTGCGGCCGTTTTGTTGTGCCTCAAAATTAAACAGGCCTTCGTTGCCGACCACGCCGTCGGCAATCTGTTCCCCATCGGGCAGGGTGATCATCGTGACCATGCCGTTGCGCAATTTGACGGGCAAAACACTGCCCGCGGTCCAGCCCAATTGGGCATAGCCCGGCTTGATACTGCCCGCGGCCATGTTGGCGGTGGGATTGTCCCATGCGGATTGAACGCCGTATTCCGTGGCCCACGCCGGGCACGCGCACACCAGGCCCAGACACAGCATGGAAATATTTAGTTTCAGCACGTTCGCAAATGTCATAACGATCCCTTTCCTTCGGTCTTTCTTTATCTGGTCACGTTGGGGCGGGGACGGGTTATTCAAAATCCAATGGATCGCCCCGGCCGGATTCGACGGTATATTCCGCCACGCGAATCCCCAACGGATTGGCCAACCGATCCCGCCATTTGATAATCGCGTTCGGATCAGATTCCAATCTGATGACAATTGTATAATCTTTTTTATCCATCTGTCCATCACTATTTGAACAAAAATACGTAAAATTCACCGCATAGGTGTCCGCCGCCCGGGGGGCGATCGAATTAAATTCCACCGGACAGTAAAATTCTGTGTCCGGCACATCGTTCATATAGGCCGTCCACATATTCGTCTGGGTCAGGGCGGCGTAGACGGCAGGTGTGCTCCACATATTCACGATGCCGTCCGAACTGTTGGACCATTTGCGGCGCATGACGCCCACGTTCGGGATGATTTCGTTGCGGGCCTTGATGTATTCTTTGACAAAACTGCGCTTGTAAATATCAATGTTTTCGGCATCCGGGGCCATCGCCGTCAAATGAATATCCAGATCGGCCCGGGGACGGGTCGTCAGGAAAAAGATCTGGGGCCGGTTTAACGGAAACATTTTGACCAACGTCACCAACAGCACCAGCACCAAAACCAAGGCGCCGGCAAAGACAAAAGTCAGCAGACGGGACAGTAAAACGGGCGGTTCCACACTGGGGGTGGGGGCCGGATTCTCTCTTCTCATGCCCTGATTGTAGACAAAAAGTTTGGGGGCGCGCAAGTAAAAAGTGTGTATTATCGTGTGTATTTTCGGGGACCGGGGTGGGGAATGCGAAAATATGCTTGCGCGGAGACGAATAAAGTCTTATAATATTTCCGCTTGATTTCTGATTTGTGTGTGTTATTCTGTTGCAGACTATTTATACATGGGGTCGCGGTGGCGATAACAGGTTAAACCAGGGATAAGTGATCATTAGGGGCATAGTTCAACGGTAGAATATCGGTCTCCAAAACCGCGGATGAGGGTTCGATTCCTTCTGCCCCTGCCAGAAATCTCCCAAAATACGGCGTGTCCGTGTTTTGGGAGGTTGTAGGGGTAAAAGGAATTGAACCCGAATACAATAAAATGTTGGGTTCGACTATGAGTTGGATTTTGCAAGCAAAGCGCCGCGAAATCCATACGAATGGTAAGGCAAAGCCGAACATTCCTTCTGCCCCTGCCAGATTATGGGATATTTTATGAAGAAAATACTGGATTATATCAAATCTGTGCGTGGCGAATGGTTCAAGATTGTTTGGCCGTCGCGCGATACGGTGATCCGTACAACAATGATGATTTTGGTGTTTTCCGCCCTGGCGGCGCTGTTTTTCTTTGTGGTGGACAGTCTGCTGAACGCGATTGTGGGTTGGATTTTCTGAAAAAAACAAAACGGGCAAAGGAAGTAATGATGGAAGACAAAATGCAGTGGTTTGTCGTGAACGTCCACACGGGGTGCGAAGACAAAGTGGCGCGCGGTCTGCGTGAACAGATTGACAAGCGGCGGTTAAACGCGCTGTTCGGGGAAATTTTGGTCCCGACCCGTGAAGTGACCGAGGTTAAGGCCGGCAAACGCGTCAAATCTGAAAAGAAATTCTTTCCCGGGTACATCGTCGTGCAGATGGTGTTGAACAATGAAACGTTTTCGCTGGTAAAGTTGATGCCCCAGGTGGTGATGTTCCTGGGACAAAAGAACAAGCCCATCGCGGTCAGCGAAGAAGAAGCCCGGCGCCTGTTGCGTCAGGTGGAAGAGGGCAGCGTGGTCGCCGAAGATGTGGTTTACGAAGCGGGCCAGGAAGTTCATGTGATCGACGGGCCGTTCAACGGGTTTAACGGGATTGCGTCCGATGTGGACAATGTGAAACAGAAAATGACCGTGACCATTTTGGTCTTTGGCCGCGAAACCAGCGTCGAATTGGACTTTGAACAAGTGGAACGGGTGTAATTGATGATTGTATTTAACCCGTTGACCGGTCGGTGTGACGTGCGGATGTCGCGCGACGAATTTATGGGATACTATCGTCGCTGGCAACAAAAACCCGAAACCCGGGCGATGTTTGAGAAGATTGCGGCGGATCGTCGGGCGCGTATCGACAAAATTCTGGCGGATATTCGCAAGACCTGTCAGAAATCAAGAGGCGAATAGATGAAAAAATTGCTGTCTTTGACGGAGGTAGCAGAGGGAAAAGCGGTGCAGATGACGCCTGAGGATTTAGAGGCGGCGCGCCGGGAAGTCAGGAAAATTGCCGCGGAGGCCACGGCGCGTCAGCTGGCCGCGTGGCAGAGTGCCCAAAAAGTGCACATAAAATAAAGTTTTTTGTGGTTTTTCGAAAAAAATGCGTTAAAATCACAACCCTTGGGTCCCAAAAGTCCCAAGAAAAATGCGGGAGATGCGCCACATCGCACCGCAACACGAACCAAAAAATGGAGTGAAAAATGGCAAAGAAAGAAGTCAAGGGACTGGTCAAACTGGTCGTCCCGGCGAAACAGGCAAATCCGGCGCCCCCGATCGGGCCGGCGTTGGGTGCGGCGGGTGTGAACATCGCCGAATTCTGCAAACAGTTTAACGACAAAACCGCGGACAAGGAACCGGGTATGCCGATTCCCTGCATTATCACGGTGTATACGGATCGCACTTTCGAATTCATTATGAAATTGCCGCCCGTGTCGTATTACATTAAAAAGGCGTTGAAGTTGAAAATCGGGTCCCACAAACCGGGTCGCGATTTCGTCGGCACGATTTCCAAGGCACAGATCAAAGAAATCGCCGAAGCGAAAATGCCGGACTTAAATTGCTCTACCATTGAATCGGCGATGAATATTGTCGCGGGTCAATGCCGTTCCATGGGCGTCAAGGTGGAGGAATAAGATATGAAAGTTACGAAGAGACAAAAAACGTGGGCGTCCCTGGATACGGACAAGGTGTATGCCTTGGCCGACGCGATCGAAGCGTTGCGCGGGTTTGCGTCCCAGAAATTTGACGAAACCCTGGAAATTGCCGTGCGTTTGGGCATTGATGTGACCAAGGCCGACCAGAATATTCGCGGGATGTTGTCCTTGCCGCATGGGACGGGTAAAACCGTTCGTGTGGCGGTCTTTACGGCCAACGACCAAGACGCGGCCAAAAAGGCCGGTGCCGATGTTGTCGGTGGCGAAGACCTGATCGAAAAAGTGGCGGCGGGCGAAATCAATTTTGACCGCGTGATCGCGACCCCCGACATGATGCCGAAAATGTCCAAGGTTGCGCGCGTGTTGGGGCCCAAGGGCCTGATGCCGAACCCGAAATTGGGGACGGTCACCAACAACGTCGCCGAAGCGGTTGCCACCGCCAAGGCCGGCCAGATTGAATATCGTGCCGAAAAGAAGGGTATCATCCACGCGGGCGTCGGCAAAATGTCGTTCAAGACAGACGCGTTGGTGGAAAATGCCATGGCCTTGATCGAACAGTTAAAGAAGATCAAGCCGGCGTCAGCCAAAGGCCAATATATCTTGGGTGTGTCGGTCGCGACAACCCAGGGCCCGGGTCTGAAGGTCGATGTGAAATAAGAAATGTGCCGGCGGTGTAACGCCGCCGGGCATTCAACAGATTTCTGTCCGAGACTGATGGTGCGGCAACGCTTAAACGAAACGCCATCATAGACAAAGAAAAAATTCTTTGGGGCAGGAAGAAAGCCCCGTTCGGGGAAACCCGAATGGAAAGTTAAACGAACGAAGCGAAGGAACATGACAAAATGAAACGCGAAGAAAAATCAGAACTGATTTCAGCGTTGCAGTCGTCCTTGCAGCAAGCGAACGGTGTTTTCGTCGTTGAAAATCACGGTCTGACCGTGCAGGAAATGGAAGGGCTGCGCAATGAATTGCGCGGGCTGGTTTCCGTGTTCAAGGTCGTGAAAAACCGTTTGATGAAGTTGGCGTTGAAAGACACCGACTTTGCGCCCGTTTCCGATTTGATGAAACGCCCCACCGCCGTTGCCGTGGCAACGGATGCGTTGGCGGTGACCAAGGTCTTGGCCAAGTTTGCCGAGGCCCATCCGAACCTGACCATCGTCGGGGGGAAAATGGATGCGGAACTGCTGAATGCGGACGGCGTTATGCAGTTATCCAAGCTGCCGTCTCTGTTGGAAATTCGTGGTACCATTGCGCGCATCCTGGTCGAACCGGCGTCGCGCCTGGCCCGTGTGTCCGCGGAATACGGAAAGAAAGAACAACAATAAGTATATGTGCGCATCATGCGCATAACCGAATAGGAGCTAAAAAATGGCAGACATTCAGAAATTGGTTGAAGAATTGTCCAAATTGACCGTTTTGGAAGCAGTTGAACTGTCCAAAGCGTTGGAAGAAACATGGGGCGTTAGCGCCGCCGCCGCGGTCGCCGTGGCCGCCGGTCCGGTTGCCGCCGCCGCCGAAGAAAAGAGCGAATTTGACGTCGTCTTGGCGGATGCCGGCGCGAACAAATTGGCGGTGATCAAGGCTGTGAAAGACATCACGGGTCTGGGCCTGGGCGAAGCGAAAGCCTTGGTTGAAGGCGCACCGAAGACAGTAAAAGA
>JAAVBR010000047.1 GCA_014802705.1 bacterium
AGAGAATGTAGGAGGGAGTCTGAAACCCTGGGCCCCGCGGACGCTGATGCGTTCGGCTGATAGAAAAGTATCAGTTCCCTATCAACGAATCGAAATGTAATACATATTATTCAATTTGTCAAGAGAAATTGTCAAAAATTTTTTTAGGTAAAAATTTGGGTTCGGGGACGGGATTTTGGGGTGGGGGTGGCGTGGATTAAAAATCCCGGATTTCCGCGATCTTTGTGGGTGAAAAGTCATAGGAAATGGTACTTATGATTTTTTCCTTTGGTTTGATTCATAATTTAGATTGCAGTTCCTAGGACTGTGTATCGTAAACAAAGGAGGAGAGCAAGATGACGCATGAGGATGTATGGCGTGCAATCGAACGCTTTGCCAAGGAACATAAAATGACCTGTTCCGGGTTGGCGAAGTGTAGCGGGCTGGATCCCACCACCTTTAACAGAAGCAAAAGGTGGTCCAAGGAAGGTCAGCCCCGGTGGCCGTCGACAAACAGTATTTCCAAAATATTGTCGTCGACAGGGGCCAAGATTGCTGATTTTACCAAGTTCATCGACGGGCAAGATCAGGGCGACGCCTGAGACACATCACCCAAAATGCATGTCAACACAAACAAATACCGTTCGGATTCTTTCCCATCCGGACGGTGTTTTATTCTTGCGCCATGGGGTGGGATGGGCTAGGCTAATAATATGTTAAACGGAATTTCTGTCTTTACCCGGGATGCCGTGTGGCGGCGAATTTTAACGGAACTGGGCGCCACGGTGACCGACGAGGTGCGCGCGGCCGATGTGGATTTGGATGCGCTGGGGCTGGGGCCCGGGGTGACGCCGGTGGCGTTAAAGGCGGCACTGATGGCCGCCCAGGGATCGGGGCGCGTGTTGGCGGATCTGTTCGGACATGCGGTGGTGTTGCCGGGTCTGCAGGCGCGGGTGGTGGTGGCCCTGGTCAAAAGCGGCGGAATGCGGGGCGCGGAATTAAAGGCGGCGTTGGGGTACAGTCCGGATGCCGCGACGCATGCGATTGATACCGCCATCTATCAGTTACGGCGCACGTATGGGCGCGACTTTATTCAAAATGACGGTGGGGTGTATCGCATTGGAAAACTATAACGTGATTTCGTTGGGGCGGGTGGACAGCACCCAGACCTATGCCCATGATTTGATTGCGCGCGGCGCGGCGCGGGATAAAACCGCTGTTTTGGCCGTGGCCCAGACCGCCGGGCGCGGGCGGTACAGTCGCACATGGGTGTCCGAATCCGGCAATTTATATACCAGCCTGATTTGGGCATGCGCGGCGCCCGATCCGCGTTTATCCTATGCGGTGGCGGTGGCGGTGGCAGAGGTGCTGCGTTCCCATGGCATTAAGGCCGCCATCAAATGGCCCAACGATATTTTGGTGGACGGGAAAAAAATATGCGGCATCTTAATTGAATATGTCCAAGACTTTGTGGTGGTGGGCATTGGTATCAATATTGTGTCGTGTCCCGGCGGATTGGCGTATGGGACCACGTGCGTCCACGAATTTGCGCCCGATGTCACGCGTGATGATGTGATGGCGCGATTGGTGCGGGCACTGGATAAATGGCGGGTGGCGGATTTTGCCGATGTGCGCGCCCAATGGACGGCGTGGGCGGTGGGGGTGCATAAAATGGTGACCTATCGCGGGGAAAATATGGAATTGTTGGGCATCAACGAAAACGGGGCCTTGATGTTGCGGCATGGGGAAAAATATATCCTGGCCTGGGGCGATGAAATTCAAATGGCATAGGGGATGCGAAATTTTATGATTGACATTTTATGCAAAATATGATATGATATGTATCAAGAAAAGTGAAGAATTTGTCCGCATCATTTGATGCGGATTTTTTGTTTGCTGATCCCGAATACACTGTTTTTCCGGCCGCCGTTTGGCGGCTTTTTTTTGGACACAACAAGGAATGTTTTCGATGCAATTGACACTGATTAAAAATACCGACCCGGCGGGCGCGGCCCTGTATAAATTGGCCCGTGTGATTTATGCCGAAACGTGTGGCACATCATTGGGCGAAGTGGAATGTCTGGCGTCCATGGTGATGAATCTGGGGGCGGCGACGGGACGCGATATCGCCGATATTGCCGGCGATGCGGATTTGTTCGAATCGTTAAATCCCCGATCAACGCGTCATGAATATTTACGGGTGGATGCCACAAATCGGGCGTTTCAAATGTGTCTGCGGGTGGTGCAAAAGATGGCGCGCGGCATGTTGCCGGACCAGGTTTACGGGGCAACACGATTTCATCGCGTGGAAATGTTGCCCGATTGGGCCGTGGCGCGCGGGTACATCAAAGAAACACCGAACCTGATGTTTTATCTGTGACGGATGACAAAATGAAAATGGTGATGGACAGGATAATCAAAGGCGGATTCTTGGCCGACAAAAGGGCATATATTACGTCGGGGGTCGGGATTCTGTCGGCGGTCGGGGCATATTTGGTGGGCGATGGCGATATTTTCGGCATGCTGCAAACCATCTTTACCCTGGGCGGTATTTATTTCTTGCGCAAGGCAAGTGAACAAAAAGGGGACAATAATGGACAAGATTCCAGAAAAATTTCTGAATGAAGACGGAACGTTAAACAGTGATGCGTTGATGAAATCGTATGCGGAATTGGAAAAGAAAATCGGTACCATGATTTCTGTGCCGACCGATGATACGGATGCGGCGGCGCGGGAAAAATTTAATCGCGCCATCGGTGTGCCGGGCAGTGCCGATGAATATCCGCATGATTCCATCTTTGATGATGCGGCGGTGCGGGAAAAATTTCTGGAAATCGGATTGACGCCGCGCCAGGTTGAAAAAATTTATCAGATCGCCGATGAATTTTTATCGCCGATGTTGGGTCAAATTTTTCAGATTCAAAATGAAACCAGTGCCGTTGCCGAATTGCAAAACTTTTTCGGTGGTGCGGAAAAAATGAAAGAGGCTTTGACCGCCATCAATGCGTTTGGTGAAAAATTTTTACCCGCCGATGCGTTTGAATCATTATGCCGTACACCCCAGGGAATCCAAAGCGTGTACAAGATGATGCAATCAATGGAACCCGATGTGAAGACAGATAAAAGTGCGATGGAATCATTGACCGATTCCGACCTGCGACGCATGATGCGTGATCCAAAATATTGGCGTGATGGGGATGCCGAGTATGTTCGCAAAATTGAAAACGGTTTTAAAAAATTATATTCATAAGAAAAATCGTTGAAAAATTTCACTTTCTTCTTTACTAATTTTTTTGTTTCAGATAAAATGTCATCAAAGAACAAAAAGAATTTGTTCTAATCCAAAACAAAGGAAGGAGAGAAGAATGGCATTCGCATTCTTGAAACCGGCAGCGAAAAAAGCTGCTGCGAAACCCGCGGCCAAACCGGCTGTGAAGAAAGCGGCCCCGGCCAAAAAGCCGGCGGCGAAGAAAGTTGCAGCGAAACCGGCGGCCAAAAAAGTTGCCGTGAAACCGGCGGCGAAAAAACCGGTCGCAAAGAAAGTTGCGGCGAAACCGGCGGCGAAAAAAGTCGCGGTGAAAAAACCGGTTGCGAAAAAAGCCCCGGCGAAAAAACCGGTCGCGAAGAAAGTTGCGGCGAAACCGGCTGCGAAAAAAGTCGCGGTGAAAAAACCGGTCGCGAAAAAAGCCCCGGCGAAAAAACCGGTCGCGAAGAAAAAATAATAATGTCCCCGCCACGGCGGGGCATTTTTTGCGACCATTTTATCGGCGGAAAAAAGTACGATATACGGCTTTTTACAGACCCCGGCGGATGTTGTCAAAGACATCCGCCATTTTTTATGGCATAGCGTGGATAAATTTTTCAGTCGCATGTATTGCGGCGTCGGGCATATAAAGGATGCGCGGGTGCGACTGAAATTTTTATTGAATGAAATGGAATGGATAATCCCACGGGACCCATAAATACGTTTGAATCATCGGCGCGGCGGCGAACGCGGCACAACCGATGAACAAACTTTTTCGGCGGCCGGTGTGCCGCCCGGACTTTTATAACCAAAAGGAATCTTTGATGTCTGTTTCCATAGATCAAGTCTTCGTTAAACAATTCGAAGCAGATGTTCATTTGGCGTATCAGCAGATGGGCACCAAACTGCGTTCGACCGTGCGCAGCAAAACGGGTGTTGTCGGGGCATCGACGACATTTCAAAAGGTCGGCAAAGGTGTCGCCAGCACCAAATCCCGCCACGGGATTGTGCCGGTGATGAATCTGAACCATGAACCGGTGGAATGCGTGTTACAGGATTACTATGCCGGTGATTGGGTGGATGCCTTGGATGAATTGAAAACCAACGTGGATGAACGCCGTGTGGTGGCGTCGGCCGGGGCGTATGCCTTGGGGCGCAAGACCGACGAACTGATCGTTGATGCCATGGGCGCGGCCACGCAGAATGTTGGGGACTATACCGGTGAACTGAGCAAGAAATTGATCATGAACGCGGTAGAGGTCTTGAACACCAACGACGTGCCCGATGACGGTCGCCGCTTTGCGGTGGTGGGTGTACAGCAATGGAATCAATTGTTGGGCATGGATGAATTTATTTCGGCCGATTATGTCGGGGATGAAAATCCCATTGTCGCGGGATTTGAAACCAGAAAGTGGCTGGGCATCACGTGGGTGCTGTATAACGGGTTGCCGTTGGACGGGGACAATCGTGATTGCTTTATTTATCATGCGTCGTCGGTGGGTCATGCCTGTGGCCAGGAAGTCAAATCCGACATCACGTGGCATGGGGAACGCGCCGCGCACTTTATTTCCAACAGCATGTCCCAAGGCGCGGTCTTGATCGACAATGATGGGATCGTGCGCGTCAAGTGCAAGGAAAACGCATAATCATAAAATAACCAAAGGAAAAAACAAATGGCTTTTCAAAACAAGAATTTGTCCGTGATTGCGTATGCGAACGGGTTCACGCTGTGGCACTATGCGGCGGCGGAAACGATGGCTGTGATTTCGGCGACCGGTTATTTTAACGATGTCAAAACCCTGATGAATATCGGGGACGTTGTGATTATCAACGGGTCGGACAATACCGCCATCAAAAAAATCAATATTACCGATGCCGGTAATGTGACGGTTGCCGGATTGTCTGGCGTGACCGCGGATTAAAAAACGCGTTTAACCATGATGGGGCGACCATCCGGTCGTCCCTGTCATGGCGGGATAGAAAA
>JAAVBR010000048.1 GCA_014802705.1 bacterium
AGTTTTTTGTTTCCAAGTATTAGCACGCACCAGATCACAATGGATCCCGGTTCTTTGAAAAACAATTATCAATTGTTTTTCAAATTCAGTGCCGGGATGACGGTGCTTATCCAGAAAATTAAAAACTTTCGCTGTCACCCCGGGGCCCAGGTAAATATGTATTCATCCTTTTTTACGGTTGCACAAATCCCCGCAACGTGGTATAATCCGTGGGGTAGAGGGCAATTTTACTATGCCTAATCCAAAGGGACGTTTGCATACGACAAAATTCCCAATATAAAAATCGCAGATTTCCGCACTTTTTTCCTCCGCTTTTATGCCGAATCCAAACGTCGGTTTGAATCCGGCATGGGGGGCGACCACCTGCGAGATTTCAGGCGATATTACCGTGCGACAAGCAGAGTACAACCAGACGGCGCCCTACAATGGCCGTGGATCACTAATTCAGTTTGGGCTGTCGTGCACAGGAATGTCGGATGATACCGGGGCCTATATGATTGATGAATGTCCCATCATCGCGAATGTTCTCGGTAGTTGTATCAATCAGTATATAGATTCATCGGAAGTCGGCCAGGATCTGAGCACCTGGACCAAAGGACAATACTGTTGGTGCACAATCCCGATTATTGGCACCGACAGCTCTCCGTTAAGCCCAATATCAGAACAGCATTGGTGGAATGCAAGAACTCTCGGACCTTCCTTTACGACCTATGATGCATGCATTAATGGTTGTCGTGATATTTGTGTTAGTTTTGTTCGCACACGTGGTCTTAACTGTCCAATGTTACAATGGGCGATAGCGCAAGCCCGGCTGCTCGGATAAGAAAAATCCCCGGCATTGCCGGGGATTTTTAATTGGAATAATAGCAGTTGGATGTATGGGTATATGTGCCGGTGGTGTCGGTGCCCCCGGTGATATAGCAACTGGTCTTGGCGGTGGCGCCCTTGTAACTGGTGCCGGGGGTGGGGCACGCGGTGCACGTGACGCCATCGCCGTATGTGCCCGCCGCACATTCTTTTTTGACACAGGTGTATATCGTATCGTTGTCATGGCCGTTATAGGTGCCGATAGCCCTGCAGCACCCCAGGGATGTGTTGGCCACGCTTTTTAACGTTATGGATTGTTTGTCGTATCCCGATGGACATGAATCATACGTATAGACCAAGGCACTGACTGTTCGGGTATCAGTATTCACGACCGCATAGGCTACTCGGGCGCCACTGGCCACCGGTTTATTCAGTTCTTTGGTATAACCACTGATCGTGATATCGCATTGGTACCCATCTAAATCGGCACAGGATGTTGCTGTGCACGCGGTGAAATTGTTGAGGTTGCCCGCGGTGGTGCATGTTTGCCAATTCCCCGCGGCCTGGGCCGTTGTCCCCAGGCAGATGCCCAATATCAGTCCCACAATCCCAATTTTCATGATTTTCTTGCCCCCTTTTGTCATTTCAGAAAAAACCACCAATTTTTTTGGTGGCCAGGAGGTTGAGAACAATCTATTGAATTGTGTCGCTTATTTTTATATTTCGCGACCCACCTGGCCATTCAATAGCCAGGATTTTTCATCGTGCGCGGGACGCGTCACGACGCAATAGAACGGGTTCTCACACCCCATCACCGGAATTCCCGGTGACAGATGGATTATAGTCGCGCGGGGCCATAAACACAAGGATAAAAAAAATCCCGTCGGCGCCCCGGTTTTTATATTGCAAAAATCGGCGCAACGCGATATAATCCGTGGCGTAGAGGAAAATTTGACTATGCCTAATCCAAACCAACCTTTGGATTAGGCATAGTGGGAAAAGAAAAAATCCCGGATTCCCGGGAAAAATAAAAAAAGAAAATATGCCTAATCCAAAGGTTCGTTTGGAATGGCGACACACACGGGGGGATAGGGAAAATATGTCGGGACGCTGGATACGATTTTTGGGATTTTTGAACGCGGTACTGGCCTTTGTGGGGTCGTATTTCTTTGCGGGACACACCCATGATGCCGTCGCGGCACCCACCATGTCCACGATGTCATTGGGGCCGATGATGTTGTCCGCCACGGGCACAACGACCGGGGCCACCACGGGCGTGACAACGGGGGGCACCCCCACCGGGACCGGTGTCACAACTGGCACAACCGGGACTGTAACTGGTATCACGACCGGAACAACGACCGCCTCATCATGTTTTTGTCCCACAGGGGCCTATTTTCCGCTACAAACCGGCGTAACCATCGCACCGACTGTGCCCACCGGATATGTTGAAACACCCCTTAGCGGCACCATGCCCAACGGGGCCCGATACCGTGTCTGGGCCAATGGTGTTACTCTGTCAGGTTTGTCATCGTGCACTGAGATAGATAGCTATCTTTATCAGGTGCCCGCCCGGGTCGTGACAGAGATGGGGGCTTTAAACGCCGTTGGGGCCGATTTTTGCATCACTACGGGATGTTATGCCGCTGGTGGGAATTATTATTGCAAAGGTGATATGAACAGTCGTCTGAATTACGAATGTTCTGCATGTCGTGGCAGTGGTATTGCGCATTTGGGCCCCATCACAGGTACGGGCAGCACGATTATTACTGAAGTCTGGGCGCCTTCGGTGTTCTTTACCGGCCCCTTTACGACAGAGTTTTTGGGGTGCGTCGACGGATTCTATGAACCCTCTTCGATCAGTATGTATGGGGCCACCGGCAGCAGCATCCAACCGTCAACCGGCCTGTTTCAAAACTTTTGCGCGCCGTGTCCCGGTATTACCTATGTCAACGGGTTTGACGCCACCCATAATTCGTCGACCGGCTGTGACCTTTGCGGGCCATTGACGGCGGATTGGAATTATGCCAATGCCTATAACGGAACGTTGCCCACGGGCAACGGGTTCCAATGGTATGCCGAATCGGGCATCACGGGCGTATGGGCGTGCCGGGCGCGCCCCCTGTCCAGCAGTGGCGTCAACGTCGGTCGGGGCACAGATGACACCGGAACCTATGAAGTCGTCGTCAAAGGGGAATGTACCTATCAATAATCGGTATCTGACAGCCCCCTAAAAAAATCCCGGGCTGGGCCCGGGGATTTTTTTATTTCGCAAACGAATATTCCATTTTCAGATGGTCGGGGTTGTATGTCCCGTTCATGATTGCCAGGGTGTCTTCGACGATCACCAATTCTTCGTTTGTCGGGACCATCAGGATTTTAATCCGGCTGTCGGGGGTGGAAATTTCCATTTCGTCCGCCCCCATATAGGCCACCGCGGCCTTGTTCTTGACCGGATCCAATTTGATGCCCAATTCTTCCAGCCCGCTGCAATACCGTTCGCGCAGGAACCAGGCGTTTTCGCCCACGCCCGCCGTAAAGACCAACGCGTCCACATGGCCCAATTCCGCGATAAAGGCGCCGATGTATTTTTTGACATTGTGGGCCTCGATATCCAGGGCCAGACGACACGCGTCGTTGGTTTCTTCGTTGTCGTGCACATCGCGCCGATCGACATAACATTCGGTCAGGCCCAACAGCCCCGAATCTTTGTTCAAATGTTTTTGCATTTGATCCGGGGACAGGCCCAAACGCTGCATCACGTACAGGACGACGCCCGGATCCAAATCCCCGGGCCGCGTCCCCATGGTCAGCCCCGCCAGCGGCGTCATCCCCAGGGATGTATCCACCGCCACGCCCCCGCGGATCGCGGCCGCGGACGCGCCCGACCCGATGTGCAGGGTGATTAAATTGCATTGATCCACCGGTTTGCCCAACATTTTGGCCGCGCGTTTGGACACGAACAGGTGCGATGTCCCGTGGAATCCGTATTTACGCACGCCCAATTCGCGATACCACGCGTTCGGCACCGCATAGCGGTACGCGTAATCCGGCATCGTGTGATAAAACGCCGTGTCAAAGACCGCCACCTGGGTCGCGTTGGGCAGCAATTGTTTCGCCGCCACAATCCCCATCAAGGCCGCCGGGTTATGCAACGGCGCAATCGTCGCCAGGTCGTCAATCGCCCGCATCACTTCGTCCGTGATTTCAACCGACGAGGCAAACTTTTCCCCGCCCAGCACCACGCGATGTCCAACGCCGCGGATTTCGTTCATATCCACCGACGCCTCGCGCAGCATGAACATCACGACGTTCAAGGCTTCGTTATGATTTTGCATGGATGTGTCTTTGCGGACCTTGGACCCGTCGGGATATTTTTGGGTCACAAATGAATCCGGCAGGCCGATTTTCTCAACCGTGCCGCCCACCACAACGCGCATGGAATCGGCGTCAAAAACCTGGTACTTCAGGGACGAAGAACCGCAATTCAAGGCAAGTATGTACATGTTTTTTCCTTCTGCTGTATCGAATAATCGAACCATAGCAAAAGAAAGGCGCGTTTTCAATACCAAATGATAAATTTTAAGGCCCACCGATCGTTGCTGACATTCGTTTTGATCCCCGTCGATTTATGACAGACCCAAAACGCGTCGCCCCCGATATGCAGCCGCACATGCAGCCCGTTCGTCCCCAAAAACGTGATGGGGGCGGGGTTGGCGCGTGCCCCAATGCCAAAGGCCGCGACCGTGTCGCCAATGGCATAATCTGCCTCGGGCGTTTGGCAGATCAAGACGGTCTGGACCAATTTGGCCGATGTGCCGGCGTTCCAAATATATTCGGCATAGGCCACGTTCCCGATGGGCAGGGTGCGACTTTCAAAAATTTGCGGCCCGCCCGCGGGGGCATAGGTTGCCACAATATTTTGCCAAAATTCGGACGGCACCGTGTTGATGTCAAAGGCGCCATTGTTGTCCGACCCGTTGTCGCCGCCCGTCCCGTCGCCCAATTGATCGGCCCGCAACAGGGAATATCCCCCCAATTTGACCCCGTCGTGAATGCGCAGCGTTTTGGTATCCGTATCAAACGTGATTTCCCCCGCCAGGCCGGTAAATTTGTCGTTTTGTGCGGCGGTGCCGCGCCGAATTTGTAAAATTCGTGCCATGCGTAATTCCTTTGGTTTTCATGATTTGGGATAAAAAAAACACCGCCATGGCGGTGCGATTTGCATAACGGCATTATACCACAAATCATGATAAAAATCAAGCGGCGCGATTTTTGTATTCGTCGTAATAGTTTTTCAAAATCAGGTCACGTTGGGCAACCTTGGTGCCGTCGGCCTGTTCGATTTTTTCATCCAGTTTTTCCTGGGCGCGTTTCTTGCTGAGTGCCCAACTGCGCACATTGCGGCCGGTTTCCAAGAAATCCCAATGCGCCATCAATTCCATATATTTATCCATTTCGGGGGTGGATAATTCTTCTAATTCCTTGTCCCGCTGTTCGATTTGACGGCGCAGGGCGTCAATTTCATCCTGGGCGGCGGCAAAGGCCGCGCATTTGTCGCGATAATTATCCTGGGCCGTCAGGTATTCATTTTTCGCCTGTTTATAATCATGTTGGGCCGCATCTGTAAAGATCCGATTGTTCGCCAGACCGGACTGGGCGGCGGCCACGTTTTGCGCCTGGCGCGCGGCAATGCGGGATTGAATCTGGGGCAATTCATTCTGGGCGGCGTCCAGTTCACGTTTCTTGGCGTCCCGTGCATCCCGCAGGTCGGTCAATTGCCGTTGGGACAGGGCGATATTTTTGGTCACAGGCACGCCGCCCAATTGGTTGCCCTGTAACGTCATCAATTTCTGATGCGTTTTTTTCTGGGCGCGTTCGGCATTTTTCAGTTCGCCATTCAAACGGCGGATTTCTTGTTTGCGTTCCGCGGGCGTCAGATTCAAGGGCGTGCCATTCGCGGTCACGCCGCTTTTTACCTCATTGAGGTGGCGCGTCAGACTGGCGATATTATGCCGGGAAAATTCGTATTGATATTCGGTTTCCGCCAATTCCAGTTCGTGTTCCAGGCGTTTGATTTTTAACTGGGTCTGGACCAATAATTGTTGTTCTGGGTCGGGGCCGGGGTTGTTCAGTTGTTGACGCAGGTCGATGTTCCGGGCCTGGACCGAATGCAGGTTTTTCTGGGCATCCCCGCGGTTTTGCCGGGCCGCGTTCATGTCATTTTCTGCGGCATCCATTTCCGCCTGGGCTGTGGCCAGATTTTGTTCCAACGTATCCAACCGCGCGCGATTCCGGTCGTTGATGGCGGCCAGTTCGTCACGCCGGGCGGCATTCGTTTCATCGCCCCGGGTCGCGGCCGCCCCGATGCGGGCCGATTTGCCGCCGAATTTATCACCGGTGTTCATAATGGCGTTGCGTAAAATGGTCACCCCATATCCCACGCCCAAGAACGCGGTCCGGATACTTTTGTCGATGGCGTTGGTAACAAATTGCATGCCTTCGTTTTTATTCCAGGACAACGACGGGTCGGACAGGAATTTAAAATCTTCCTTGCGCAGGGCATCCATCACCTTGCTGGTGGTCCAACTGTACCGAATGACGGATACAATTTCCATCGCGACCTTGGCGGCGGATTCTTTGCCATCGCGAACGGCGCGAATAATAAATTCTTCCATCAAGGCGCGGCGTTGGTTCGCGTTGTACAGGGCCCCCGCAAAGGCCATGGGCATGGTCGTTTTTAATTCGGTCATGACTTTGACGAAATATTCAAAGTCTTTGGCCGCGCCCGGTTTATATTTTAATTTGTCCTGGATGTCCTTGGCCTTGTCCAAAATGGCCGCCAGTCCATCGGTGGGTTTGATCTTGACCGCGTCCAGGGCACCGACAATCTGTTTGCTTGAGGGCGAAAAGTACAGCCGATCGCCGCGCAGTTTTACGAATTTTTCCAGGTTGTCCGAATACGTGTCGCCCCACCATTTTTTAACCTGTTGCACAAAATTCAGGTCATCGGTACGCTTTGGCGGGACGAAATCCGGACTGTCTTCTTTGTCATAGGCAACGTTTTCCCGCGCCGCGGTCAGGGGCTTGATAATTTTCCCCTTGTCATATTCGGCAAAGACATCGCGGATTTTATCGGTGCGATAAATTTGATTCAGGATCGACGGAAACCACGCCTGGAAATCGCCCATCTTTTCGGGCGGAATATGCTTGTCATCAAAGCCGTTTTCAATGGCGCTGAAATCCTGTTCATTTTGGCCCAATTGTTTTTGGAACACCAGGTCATAATTGGCATAGGATGTGATGTATTGCGCCACGTTTTTCAGGCGTTCCTGGAACGTGATGTCGGTGTTGTATTTTTTGCCAATCAGCCCTTTGAGCAAATCGTCATACGAAAAATCCGCATCCGTCAGGCCCCATTCGCGCAACTTTAAAATCATCAGGTTGCGTTGACGCTGTAACAATCGGATTAAAACGGCGATCTGTTGTTCGGCGGCGTCATTGGCCTGGGTGGTGCTGAACAGTTTATCGGGACCAAACCATTCATCCAAAAATGCGATGGCCTTGTCATTATCCTTGAACGATGACCGGTTGGCGGCCATGGCCTGGAACGCGTGTTGGATCGCCAGAAAGAAATTCTGCCATTCTTCACGGCTTAGTTCCCAATCACCGCCCAATTCCATCGCATCGGGCAGGGATTTGTCCATCAGTTGATCGCGCCACGATTTCATGTGGCCGCCGAAATCTTCGGCCTTGACAAAGGCGTCGAATTGGGCGCGTATTTCCATCGGCATGTTGTTAAAGTGCAACTGCCGAAAATACTGGTATAAAAAATCCGATAACTTGACGGTCATGTTGTGTCTATTATAGCCTAAAAATCTGTGAAAATCAATATTTACAGGGGACGTCCCGTGGATTATAATGGGGGATGAAAAGAAGGAATCCGGAACAAATGAAAACACCATCTGCCTTGCGGCGCTTTTTAACAAATGTCTATGGCTTTGCGTTCTTTGATAAATTGACGTTTTTGGCGCCGGTTTATGCGATTTTTATGCAATCGCACGGCGTGTCGGACATGCGGTTGTCGTTTTTGTTTATCCTGTTTTCCATCGGCACCATCGTCAGCCAGCCGCCTGTTGTCGCCCTGACGGCGCGGTTGGGGGCGCGGCGGACATTGGTTCTGGGGCAATTGTTCAAGATTTTTGCGTTCGCGCTGTGGGTGCTGTGGCCGACATGGGTCGGCTTTATGGTGGGGATGTTTGTCTGGGGGATGCAGTCGGGATTTTACGCCGTCACGTTCGAAGGCATGCTGTATGACGAAATGGCGGCCCGCCACCACCGGGATATGTACACGCGCGTTTTGGGGCGTCGGTATGCGTTCGAAACATCCGCCGCGGCGGTGTCGGCGCTGGGGTCGCTGATGATGATCTGGGGGTACGGATGGGTAACGGTGGCGTCACTCCTCAGTGTGCTGATGTCCATCCTGTGGGTGGGGCGGATGCGTCTGACGGCGCGGCGGTGCGGCGCCAAACGGGTCGCCGGCGATCCGGTGCGCCTGTCGCGGTTGCTGGGGCGCGGGCTGGACATCGCATGGAAAAATCCCTGTATCCTGACGGCGATGATGGTGGCACTGGTGGTGTTGAATTTCGCGTATTTAGAAGATTATTTGGGCCCCATCGGACTGCAAATCGGTTTGCCGGTGGCGTATGTCGGCGTGATGCAGTTCGTGGTGCTGGGGGCGTCGCTGGTGGGACAAACGATCGCCGGTTATGGCAAGGGACTGCGCGACCGGATTTTGTTCCTGTTGATTGGTATCGGTGGGGCGTGCTTTATCGGCTTTGGGTTGACGTATTCGGTGTCGGCGCTGGGGCTGTTGGGGTTGGCCTATGTGATATTCAAGGGCGCGAATGTCTTGCTCTATGCCCGGTTTCAAATGGCGGTGCCGGCGCGGTATCGGTCGGTGATGTTGTCGGTGTACACGACGCTGAATCACGCGATGTATATCGGGATATGTGTGCTGATCGGGTGGGGCGGCGAAATGGGATCGTGGCGGTACAGTATCTGTATCCTGGGGGCGCTGTTGACGATGCTGGGGCTGGGGGCGTTGGTCGCCCCGCGCCGGTGCGGGGTAAAACTTCCTAGTGCCTAGGCGGGGCGCGGCGCGTTATAATGCCCCGTATGAAGACAAAATTACGCAATGGCCTGTTAAAGACGGTGCCGTATCTGCTGTCGGTGGCGGGCGGCGCGGTGCTCTATATTTTATCCAAGGATAATATTCGCGATCCTTCCCTGGACAGTTTGGTGAACAATATCGCGGCGTCGCTGTTGTCGATTCCGTTGGTGTTCTTGCTCTATGATTATTCCAATTATCGTATTTCGCGCCAGGTGAATCGAACCCTGGCGGCGGGGTTGAACTTTAAAATCAATTCGGTGATGCTGGCCCTGTTGTTGCAATTGCGTCGTATGGCGGATGTGCGGGGGAAATTCACGTGGGGCACCGCCCAGAAAATGTTTGAAATGCCGGCCGCCATCGCGCGCCGTATGAAAATCACCGCGGCGGACATGGATAAACTGCGCGACCTGCGCGATCAATTGGACGATTATGCCTATCGCACGGATCGTAACAGTGTTCTGACGCGTTCCCAGGTTCAAACCCTGGCCCAGGTGACGGTGCAAATGACCCACATGATCAATCATTTTCAAATGTCCCGGCGGGACCGGACGATTACCAAATATGCGGAAAATATCTTGGGCCTGATGGGGGATTGGTTTGATTCCCAAAACGTGGCCGAAATGCTGCAACAGCCCCAATTTCAGTCGGCCTTTGGCGGGGCGGCGGCGCCGTCAAAATAAATTTTGGGGGAACGGTTATTTTTTCTTGCATTTTGTATTCGAATGTGTCAAAATTCCCCCCGACCCACGGAAAAAGGAATCCAGGGATTCCGCTTTCCGGGTCCATTGGGAACATAGCTCAGTTGGTAGAGCAAATGACTTTTAATCATTGGGTCCAGGGTTCGAGTCCCTGTGTTCCCACCAAAATTCAACGGTCGCATTCGCGGCCGTTTAATTTTGGTTTGGGCAACACAAGACGAGAACCCAAAAAGGGTTCGAAAACAAGTCGGCGAGAACAAGCGTCAGCGCCGTTCGAGGCGTTACGGTTTCCCCGCAGACGCGTTAGCGTCGAGGGAACACAAGTCGGCGTCCATTCCATATTTTATCATTGACGGTTTTAAATTTTGTGTTACCATGGGTATGGTATAAAAAAGGATTTGTCATGGATATCAAGAATAAGTTTTCGCAGGCAAGCTTGCAATGTCCCGGCTGTGCGGCGCATTGTGCATTTTCGTATCAGCAGATTGGCAATTGCATTTTCCCAATGATTGGGGGCGAGGTTGTTAAGGTCTATACGGATGGGGCGTCGCAGCCGCAATTCGTCAACGGCCGTCTGTCAGTGGTTGGGACGCTTGACCTGGCCAAACATATTGCAACATGCTGCGATCATTACAATCAGGGTCGATAAGCAACACGCCGCCCCGTGGGGCGGTTTTAATTTTTGCCTGTGCGGCCAATCAAAAAAGGCGGGGCGATGGCCCGCTTTTTTATCTTGTGGAGAGAGAAAAAAGTGCAAGCTGTGTTCGCCCCGTAACGATCCCAACATCGGTGGGAAAAAATCGGTCCTTTACAATATCATGGGGATACATAACACAACGTCCAACCCAAACAGGGCAGGGGGTATTCGGTACACTCTATGGATTGTAAAGTCCAATGATAACAACGCGTCATCACGGCCACCATTATATACATATTTTTTATCTTTGCCAGGACTTTTTTCTAAAAATTTACCGGGGGGATTTTTCGGGACACGGGTTTGCCGGTCGGGGGTGCACTTTTCGCTTTACTCAATGTTGGGAAATCCTTATAATATGGTCAAAGAAGTTAAGG
Organism: bacterium; assembly: GCA_014802705.1. Taxonomy (GTDB): domain Bacteria; phylum Pseudomonadota; class Alphaproteobacteria; order Rs-D84; family Rs-D84; genus Enterousia. The sequence goes on from JAAVBR010000048.1 coordinate 10,750, forward strand.
GGAACCAGCATGAAAAACAAGTTTTATGCGTCATGTTATGGATTGTCGCGCCTGATGATGGCCGCGTCGGTCGTGGCTTTGGCGGCGTGCGCCGATACAATTGGGTCGGGGGATGCGTCCATGGGTGTGGCCGCGACGCCGACGGTGGATTATGTGGAACGGTTGGACGTGTACAGTGCCCCGCACCAGGATTCTTTTTTAAATCAATTGGCGATGAATTATCGGTCGTTTGCCATTTATAACGCCCGGACCAGTGGATATCCCGAAATGGGCGAAATCTTTGCGCAAAAGGCTGTGGCCGCCTTCTCGGGCGAGGTACCGTTTCCCGAAACCCTGGACAATTGGAATATCGACGATGAACAGGTGCGTTTTGAATTGCACAACGCCTATAACGACATGCTGGATTTGTTAAAGAACGACGCCAGTGAAACCAACCCCGATCTGTCGGCGGAAATGCAGGCGAAATTTGATTGCTGGATGTCGGCGACCGCGTCGGGCCAGACGGCGACCGCCAATCAGTGTCGTGCCCGGTTTAACCGGGCGCTGACGGCGCTGCGCGATTGTACGGGGGGACGGGTCGTGGCCAAAAATACGGATGCCCAATCCGCCGCCACCACCACCGATGACACAGCCACATCCCAATCGGCTGCGCCGGTTGTGGCCAAAAAGCGGGCCGCGGCGGGGGATACGTATTATCCCGATACGCGTGATTTCCAAACGGTCAACACGTCGGGGACATCGCGCGAAGGTCTGATTATTGTCAATAATGTCAATATTCCCGAACACTTGATCAATCCGGTCCCGGTTCAGCCCATGGTCTTTAACCAGAATATTTACGGCGGCGACCGCACCGTCAGCAACAGTCACAATAACGTGATCGAAGGCGGCGCCATCTGTGTGGATGATTATTGCGACGAACCGGTCGGGGATGATGGGGACATGGTCATGCCGGCCCCAACGCCGACGCCGACCGCGCCGGTGGCCGCACTGACCAATGACATCCCGGCGATTGGCGATGAATTGGTTTCCCGCGAAGAATTTATCAATATGATGATGGCGATGCGGGCGGAATTGGCGGCCATCAACGCGCGCCTGGACCAGATTCAGGCATCCGCCGGCGAAAAGACCATGATCAAGGTGCAACAGATTCCCCTGGAACCGAAACAGCACGTGATGGAAGAAATCTTTGAAATTCGCTTTGATTTCAATGAATCCACCATCAAGCCGGAATATCAGGAACTGATCAAGAAATTGGCCACCGCCACCCAGAATAACAAGAATATCAAGGTGTCCGTCGTCGGGCACACCGACACCGTGGGCAGCACGAATTACAATTACGCCCTGGGCGGGCGCCGGGCCGACGCGGTTCAAAAAATGCTGATTCAATATGGCATCCCGGCCGGCCAAATTGTGGCGGTTTCCGCCGGGGAAGAGGGGTTAAAAGTTCCGACACCGGACGGCGTTGCCAACGCGGAAAACCGTCGCGTGCGCGTCGTGAAAGAGGTGCATTTTACCGAACCTGCGCCGGCGGCGCCGTGGGTTGCGGTGGATGTGGAAGAGTTTTCAACCGCTGATTGCGGCCTGTATGGTTGCGACCAGTAAATAAAAACAGCGCGGGGTTGAAATTAGTCCTTGACAAAAGTGTTTTGTGGCTATATAGTAATCCCCGTGTCAGAGAGATGTTTTATAAGAGGCATTGAAAATGACAGATAAAGTGAGTAAATTTCAAATGGGTGGGGCATCGTTAAGAAAGCCGGGCGCCACCAGATATCAACAGCAGTTGGGCAATGCGGTCAATTTGCTGCAGCGGTTCCAGGCCGCGGGTCTGAACCTGACGCGCGAACAGATGGAGGGTTTCGCCGCCGCCAACGTTGGATTGGAAAAATAATGAATATCCCGGGCCCCGCCCGGGATATTTTTAGGTATAAGGTATAAATTATAAAAGACC
>JAAVBR010000049.1 GCA_014802705.1 bacterium
CCTAAAAACCAATACACTATGTTGAATGCGGCATTGGATGCCATTGTAATTCCACAGGATCAGCGTGGTTACATGTTTAATACATTGATACAGAATGTGGGCAAAATCAAAAAGATTTTAGATATATAGGTTATATTTTCAATCATAACGGGGCGCAGGGGGGGATATACGCGACAAGGGGCGCCCCGTTAGAGGTCGAGTTTTTTCAGATAATATGTTGTGGGTTGGCGGATCAGGCCCATGTCCACATCCGGCAGGGGCATGTCTGCGATTTCTGATATTGGGATATGTCGGTTCATGGTTAGAAAGCGGCGGATCGTTCGTAGCCAGGGGCGCCGTTGGCGCAAGATGTCGGCCCAGGGTTCCGCGATTTCATCCAAATGTCGATAAATGTTTTTAAAGGTATCAAAACGCGCCAACAGATCACGGACCACATCCACGGGGATGCGATGCGAACCGGGTTGGCTGGATTTCTGGGGATGCAGGGTGCACAGGTCCAAAAACTGGCGCGGTTGGATGCCGTATTTTTCATAGACCGCGGCGGGGGTTAGACGCTGAAACCCATGGCCCCCCAGACAGGGGATGATTTTATGACTCATGATCTGGATGAAATCAAAATCATCGGAAAAGATATAGACGCGGCCCAGATGTTGTTGTATCCAATAATCGGCCAGACTGGCGATGACATCGTCCCCTTCGTAATCCGGGTGTTCGCACCATTTGACGTTCATCAAATCCAGAATTTTTTGGATGTGGCCCAATTGTTCAAAGGACCCTTCTGGGGGCTTGTGATTTCTGGCCTTGTAGTTGGGAAAGATGGCCTTTTTCGCATCGGCGCCGGTTTTGGAATCAAAGACAACAAAGACCTGGTTCTTGGGATAGCGACGCACCATGCGGACAAAGGTTGTCAAGAAATGGCAGACGGCATTGACCGGCGTGCCACTGGGGGTGGTTATCGTGCGGGGCGATCGGTACAGGGCCCGAAAAAATAAATTATGTCCGTCAATAATGGTTAAATTCATGGCAAGATGAGACTTTAATCCTTTTGCGCGGCAAAGCAAAGTGTTTATTTTGGGCGGGGCAAAAAAAATCCCCGCCATACCGCGGGGATTTTTGTTTTTTTAGGCATTGACCACCATGCCGACCAATTTCTGGACGATGGCGGCGGACGCGGCGTCGCCCGACGGGGCGTATTCGACGAATTCAAAACTGTATGCGTCGCGGAATGCGTTCACCAAATATTCCGCCGCCGCCATGGAAATGCCCCCGGCGGCCGGGACCAAAACATCGTGAAAGACGGTTGGGTCAATGGCGTCAAAATCAAACGACACGACAAAGGGACGGGCCCCAATTCGGGCGCGAATGTCACGTACGGCGTCGGCCCAATCGGATGGGGTCTGTAATTCAGCGGGCCGGCGGATAAAGATATTTTGCGCGGTTGCAAATTCAATTTCGGCCGGTTCATAATCCCGTGTCCCCAGGAAAAAGACATTTTCCGGTTTTAACGCCGGGCATTTCTGGCACAATCCCAACCAGCGCGCGTCACCGGTGCCCAAATCGGCACGAACATTGGTCCCATGCGGGGCGCCGGATGCCTGGGCCCGGGACGATTCGGGGGTATGGATGTCCAAATGCGCATCAATATACACCAGGCACAGATCCGTATCCGCCATTTCATCGGCCAAGGCCACAAAGTGTCCAAAATTCACCGAATGGTCGCCCCCAATCATCACGTGACGGGTGCCGCGCGGCGTGGCGTTGTAAATTTTTGTTTGGATTTCAAAGTTTTCGCCAAAGCGGTCGGCCGCACACTTTTCGGCGTCGAACGGGTCGGCCGTAACCATGGTCCAATCGGCGTTCGGGAACATTTCTTTGACGGCCGCCGGGGCATGCGCGCATCCCCCGTCAATGGCCGTCGCCAGACAGCCGCGTCCATATTCAATACCCAGAATTTTATTCACGATTCTTTCCTTTACTTTTTTTCTGAAAATGTTGATAGCGAGGGCAAAAAATCCCCGCCCGGCGCGATAGGCATATATTTATACCAGGGCCACGGGGCGGGGATTTTTACACAGATTTTTTACGCAACCTTTTTCAAGATCAGGCTGGCGTTTGTGCCACCGAATCCGAACGAATTGCTGATGGCGACGTCCACCTTGCGCTTTTTCGCCACATTCGGGACCAGGTCGAAATTGCCCACTTCGTCCTCAGGCTCGTTCAGGTTGATGGTGGGCGGCACAACCCCGTCGCGGATCGCCAGGGCGCAGAATATCGCCTCGACCGCGCCGGCGGCGCCCAACAGGTGCCCCGTCATGGATTTGGTGGATGACATTGACACCGGCGCATCCCCAAACAGGTTTTTCACCGCGGTCAATTCCCCAATGTCGCCCAGGCCCGTGGATGTCCCGTGTGCGTTGATGTAATCGACATCCGCCGGGGTTAAATTCGCGTCACGCAGGGCCGCCTTCATCGCGCGCAGGCCGCCTTCGCCGCCGGGGGCCGGTGCCGTGATGTGATAGGCATCGCCCGACATGCCGTAACCGGCAACCTCGGCATAAATTTTGGCGCCACGGGCGACGGCGTGTTCGTATTCTTCCAGAACCAGGACACCCGCACCTTCGGCCATGACAAAGCCGTCACGACTTTTGTCCCACGGGCGCGATGCCGTCGTCGGATCATCGTTGCGCGTGGACAGGGCCTTCATCGCCGAAAAGCCCGCCAGACCCGTCCGCCCGATGGCGCCTTCGGATCCGCCGGCGACCATGATGTCGGCGTCGCCATGTTGAATCATACGGACGGCTTCGCCAATGCTGTGCGCCCCGGACGCACAGGCCGTCACGATGGAAATGTTCGGGCCCTTGAACCCGTATTTAATCGACACATGGCCGGCGGTCATGTTGATAATCGCCTTGGGGATAAAGAAGGGGCTGATGCGACGCGGGCCGCCTTCGCGCAGGTCGATGCAGTTATCATAGATGGTGTTCAGGCCCCCGATGCCGCCGCCAATCGCGACGCCCACGCGTTCTTTGTCGCCGGTGTAATTTTCCAGGCCGGCGTCTTGTACTGCCTCAGCCGCGGCGACAACACCGTACATAATCGCCTTGTCCATCTTGCGCTGATCACGGGGATCGACGGCAACGTCCGGGTTGTATTGGCCGGGTTCGGTGCCACGCACAGGAATCCCACCGATCTGGGACGCCAGGTCGGAAATGTCAAAATCGTCGATTCTGCGGATGCCCGACACGCCGTTTAAAATATTTTTCCAGGCATATTCCAGACCGGTTCCCACCGGGGAAACAATTCCCATGCCTGTGATTACAACTCTTTTCATGTATAATTCCTTTAACAGTTTCGATATATCATAATATTTCTGGGGGAAAAAATACAGAAAAAAATCCGTCCCGGGAAATATATCCCGGGACGGACGACTTTATAACCCAAAAAGATTATTTCTTGTGGGCGTCGATGTATTTCACAGCATCGCCGATGGTGGTCAGTTTTGCGGCTTCGTCATCGGGAATGGTGATGTTAAATTCCTTTTCAACTTCCATAATAAATTCCACAACGTCCAGGGAATCAGCGCCCAGGTCATTGGTGAAAGTCGCCGTTTCCGTGATTTTGTCTTCGGCCACGGACAGTTTTTCGGCCACGATCTTTTTTACTTGTTCGAAAGTTGTCATTTTATATCCTTTGTTTCGGTTAAATTTTTGGCCCCATGATGGGACGTCATTACTTCAAACTATCATTTTATGGCCCGGGTGTCAAGAAATTATAACAAACCATAACAAAACTTGACAAACCGGAAAGTGGGAATTTATTCCAAAATCGCGTCCAACAGGGCGTTCATGTTGTGCCGAAATTCTTCGCGATCCGATGCCCACGTCAGCCGCCGCATCAGGAATTTATGCACATCATCCATCGTTAAATCGGGAATCCGTGCCGCGGTGGCCACCGCGTGCCATGCCGTGCGCGGATCGGTCAGGGGCCGGCCAATGCGTCCGGGGAAAACCCAGCGTCCATTCTGGGGCATGTCACGCAACAACACCGCCGCCCGATCGGACAGGGGCATGGTGTCCCACATGTAATGATTAAAATCCAGGTCGCGCCATTGCATCGAAAAGATTTTGGATTTGGGGGCAAAGCCGTAAATCAACATTTCAAACGCGGCCCGCTGGGGCGTGGGATCGGTGCGCCGAATGGCCGTCAACAGGCGTCGCAACCCCGCATCGGTTAGCGGTCGCGTGCGGCGTGTGGTGGTGCGTTTGGTGACCGAACACATCGGGTTATCGGCCCGATAGCCTTGGTCAATGGCGAAATTAAAAATGCTCTGTAATAACTCGTGCATGCGGGCGGCGATGGCGGGACCGTCGATTTTATCCAGGGTGTCGGTAATATCGGCGGGCGTGATGTCGCGCACATTTTTTTCAAACAATGGCATCAGGTGCATGTCAATCGCGCGGATCAATTTTGCCCGACTAAGGTCGCTGCGCCGGACGCGATGCACCAGGTACAGGCCCACCAATTTGCGAAATTCGGTTTTGTTGCGCCGGGTGGGCGCGGCTGGGGTGGCGGCTGAATCCAGAATGTTGGCCGCGGCGGCGCGCGCATCTTCGATGTCGATTTCGGGATAATTGCCGATGATGATGCGTTTGTCGCGCCCCCCGATGCGCCGGCGAACAAAGAATGTTTTGACGCCGTGGCTGGTCACATACAGGCGCAGCCGCGGTTGGGCCAAATCTTGGACCACATCAAAGCCTGTGTTTGGCGCCGGCAGGTTGTCCAAAATATACGGAACAAAATAAAATTGGTGCGCCATGTTTTCACCCTCCCTGTGATATGGAATGCCTTATTTCATACGTATGAATTTTTGCCGCCAGAATTTTTTACGGGCAGCGTGTGCCTGGTCATAATTCTTTAGGGCCCAAAAATATTTCAAATTCTGTAATGAATGGGGGCACGTGACATCCGGACAGGCAACCCCACGGGTTTCCGTGAAATTGGGACATACGCAGATATCATAGGCCACCTTGTGTTCGCCATCATCCATGCCGTAATTCAGAACCGGCATAAAATATTTGTATTTCAAACATCCCGAATAATTTTCGAAATTCTGGTCTATGGGAATATCTACAATCAAATGAGAACGTGCTTTGATTGCCTCTTGTTGCATGCCATGACAATGCCGTACCAGGGTACGATATTGTTTCATGTCCGCCTTGATTTCAGATCGCGGGGTGGAAAATAAATATTTTATAGCCTGTATAATCATTTTTAGGATACCTTTAATGCGTTGATAAATGCGCTTTGCGGGATTTCAACATTCCCGAAACTGCGCAGCCGTTTTTTTCCCTCCTTTTGCTTTTCCAGCAATTTGCGTTTACGCGTGATGTCGCCGCCGTAACATTTGGCGGTCACGTCTTTGCGGTATGCCGCGATGGTTTCACGCGCAATAATTTTGCCGCCGATCGCCGCCTGCAGCGGGATCTTGAACTGATGCCGCGGGATCAGGTCTTTCAGACGTTCGACAATCTGGCGACCGCGTTTTTCCGCCGCCGACCGATGGCACATAAAGGACAGCGGTTCGACATTTTCATCGTTGACCAGAATGGATACCTTGACCAGGTCGGACGGTTCATATCCCTGGAGTACATAATCAAACGACGCATACCCCGACGACAGGGATTTGACCCGATCGTAAAAATCAAACACGATTTCTGCCAGGGGTAATTTATACACCAACACCGCCCGGTTACCGATATAGGAAATGTTTTCCTGGACCCCGCGGCGTTCCGTGCACAGCCCCATGATCGCCCCCATATATTTGTCCGGCATCATGATGGTGGCGCGCACCCAGGGTTCTTCGATCATTTGGATTTTGGTGGGATCGGGCATGTCCGCCGGATTTTCCAAATCCATAATTTCCCCATCGCGCAGGTGCAGGCGATACAGCACACTGGGCACCGTGTTGATCAGGTTCAGGTTAAATTCGCGGTTTAACCGTTCGCTGATGATTTCCATGTGCAAGAGCCCCAAAAATCCACAGCGCAGGCCAAAGCCCAACGCGCTGGATTTTTCGGTCGTAAAGACAAACGATGCATCGTTCAGGGCCAATTTTTCCGCGCCTTCGCGCAGGGCGGGGTAATCATCTGCCTCGACCGGGAAAAACGATGAAAAGACGACCGGGACGGACGGCTTGAACCCCGGCAGGGGATCTGCCGCCGCGCCGCGGGCGTCGGTGATGGTGTCGCCGACCTTGCAATCATGGATGGTTTTCATGCCCGTGATGATAAAGCCGATTTCGCCTGTCGTCAGTTCATCGGTGTCCACCATTTTGGGCGTAAAGTAACCGATTTTATCCACCGTGTATTCGGCGCCGGTCGCCATAAAGCGAATCTTTTGCCCGCGGGCAAGTCGCCCGTCCACCACGCGCACCAGGACCACGACCCCCAAATACGAATCGTACCACGAATCCACCAGCAGCGCGCGCGTCGGGGCGGTTTCATCCCCATGGGGCGCGGGCAGTTTGGTGACAATTTCCTCTAATAACTCTGGCACGCCGGCGCCGGTTTTGCCCGACACGCACAGGGCGTTTGTCGCGTCCAGTCCGATAACATCCGCAATCTGTTCCCGGGCCATGGCGACATCGCTGGATGGCAAATCGATTTTGTTCAGAACCGGCAACATTTCCAAATCATTATCCAACGCCAAATACGCATTGGCCAGGGTTTGCGCCTGGACCCCCTGGGTGGCATCCACCAGGACCAAGGCCCCTTCGCAGGCGGCGAGCGAACGCGACACCTCGTACGAGAAGTCCACGTGCCCCGGTGTATCCATCAGGTTTAATTGATACGTTTGGCCGTCGCGCGCCGTGTAATTCAGGCGCACCGTCTGGGCCTTGATCGTGATGCCGCGTTCGCGTTCGATGTCCATGGAATCCAGGACCTGGGCCTTCATCTCGCGCGATTGAAGTCCCCCCGTATATTCAATCAGCCGGTCCGACAGGGTCGATTTCCCGTGATCAATATGCGCCACAATAGAGAAATTTCGTATGTTCTTTTGATTCATCATGCGGCAATGATACACCAGTATTTTCCCCGCCGCAAGGTGATTTTTATCGGGATTTACAGATTGCGCAGCAATTCGTCGATATGCGCCCCACGTTCCAATGTGTCGTCATAGGTAAAGCGGATTTCGGGAACGTACTTTTGATTGATGCGGCGGGCCAATTCAAATCGGATGTCGCGTGTCGCGGCGTCCAGGCGTTTTTGCACCGCCGTCAAATCCGGATCGCGCGAATAATAAAACAGGCGCACAAACTGCAGCCCCCCGTGGGCAACCGCCCCCACCAAGGAAACGCCGCCCAGGATCGGGTCTTCGTTATAATTGTCGCGCAAAATTTCCGCCACCAGGGTTTGAACCTTGGCCGCGATGCGTTCGCCGCGATTGGATGAGGGTTGTTGTTTCTTCATATCTGGTCCAATGTATTTATATATTGTAAAATACCAGACATTTCTGTACAATCAAGGAAAAATACACAAAACGTGTGGGGGAACAAAAACATATGAAACTGGTTGATGCCCTGTTGAAACGGGCCGAACATCCGGCCTATGCCTGGGTGGTCTTTTTTTTAACCCTGTGTGAATCCATTTTTTTATTCATCCCGCCCGAGGTTTTTATGACGCCCCCCATTGTGGCGGATAAAAAACGCGCGGTGCCGATTACGGTGGCGGCGGCGCTGGGGTCGCTGGTGGGGGGGGCGATCGCGTATATGATCGGATGTTGGTTGTTTGATTCAGTGGGGGTGTGGTTGGTCAGCAATTTTGCCAGTCTGGAAAAATTCGCCCTGGCGCAGGAAATGTTTGTGCGGCACGGTGTGCTGATTATCTTTATCACGGCCGTGACCCCGGTGCCGTATAAATTGATGGCAATTTGCGCCGGGTTCTTGCATTTTCCGGCGCTGTTATTCCTGGGGGTGTCGGCGATTTTCCGCACGCTGCGTTTTGCGGTGGCGGGATTTTTGCTGTGGCGGTTCCAGGCCACGGCCAATACAATCGTTAAAAAATATTTTTGGCCGTTGACATTGGCGGCGATTGCGCTGGCAGGGGTGGGGATTGGATGCATGATGTTGTTGTGAAGACGCGTCCCGGGGGGTCCCAGGGCGTTTTTTTTTGGTTGTTATTTTTTTTCAAATGTTTTAAGTTTTAAAACGCTATGAGTAAAGAAATTATCGAAAATATCAGTTCACAACAGTTGGCCGACGCGTTGTCGGAACGCTATTTATCCTATGCGGTCAGTACGATTGTCGCCCGTGCGTTGCCGGACGTGCGCGATGGGTTAAAACCGGTGCATCGCCGCATTTTGTATTCCATGCTGCGCCAGAAATTGTCGCCATCGGCCGCGTTTCGTAAATGTGCCACCGTGGTCGGCGACGTGTTGGGGCATTATCATCCCCATGGGGACAGTTCGGTCTATGACGCGATGGTGCGCCTGGCCCAGGATTTTTCGGTGCGTTATCCCCTGATTGATGGCCAGGGAAACTTTGGCAATATCGACGGTGATCCCCAGGCGGCGTATCGTTATACCGAATCCAAGATGACCGATGCCGCCATGCTGATTATGGAAGGGATCGACGAAGACAGTGTCGATATGATGCCGAACTTTGACGGCACGACGATGGAACCGACCGTGATGCCGGGGGCGTTTCCGAATTTGCTGGCGAACGGGGGAATGGGGATTGCCGTGGGGATGGCGACCAATATTCCGACCCACAATGTGGCCGAAATTTGTGATGCCTTGAATCTGATGATTGATCATCCCGATGCGACGACCGCCCAGATTATGAAGAAACTGATCGGGCCGGATTTTCCGACCGGCGGCGTGTTGATCGACAGTTTTGATACCATTGTGAAAAATTATGAAACCGGACGCGGCGCGTTTCGCGTGCGGGCGCGGTGGGAAATAGAAGACCTGGAACGCGGTGCCCAACAGGCGGTGATTACCGAAATTCCGTATGGGATTGTGAAATCCAAACTGGTGGAACAAATTGCGGGTTTGATCGATGCGAAAAAGTTGCCGTTGGTGGACGATATTATCGATGAATCCACGACGGATGTTCGCATTGTCATCACGCCGAAAAATCGCAATGTGCCGATGGATAAAATGATGGCGCATCTGTTTGCGATGACGGATTTGGAATCGCGGTTCAATATGAACATGAACGTTATTGATTCCAAGGGCGCGCCGCGCGTGATGGGCATTGGGGACATTCTGCGTGAATTTATCACGCATCAAAAAGATGTTCTGCGGCGGCGGACGACGTGGCGCCTGGGGAATATTGCGCGGCGGTTGGAAATTCTGGGCGGGTTGTTGATCGTGTATCTGAATCTGGATCGCGTGATTGAAATCATCCGCAACGAAGATGACCCCAAGACCGTCTTGGTCGCCGAATTTAATTTGACCGATGTCCAGGTTGAGGCGATTTTGAACACACGCCTGCGTTCGCTGCGCAAGTTAGAGGAAATGGAAATCCGGCGCGAAGATGCCGAATTGTTGGCGGAACAAAAGCAATTGCAAGAATTGATGGCCAGCGACGCGATGCAGAACGAACAACTGCGCGCGTGGTTCGCGGATATTAAAAAGACGTATGATAAAAAGACGACCATTGGCCGGCGGCGCACCACATGGGCCGAACAGACCGAAGACATTGTCGTCAATGCGGATGAATTTATTGAAAAAGAACCCATGACGGTGATTCTGTCCACGATGGGATGGATTCGCGCGGCCAAGGGACACCTGGATTTAACCAGTCTGGATGTGAAATTCAAAGAAGGCGATGAATTACAGACCGCGTTCCATGCGATGTCCACGGACAAGATCAATCTGTTCGTGTCGTCGGGTAAAATGTTCACGTTGACCGCGGCGGATTTGCCGTCGGCGCGGGGCTTTGGCGAATCGGTTCGTATGATGGCCGACATCGGGGCCGACGAAAATATTGTCGCGGCGTTTGTGTTGGATGCGGCGGCGAAATATCTGCTGGTGGGGCGGCACGGGAACGGCTTTATCGTGTTGGGCGAAAATTGCTTGGCCCAGACGCGGACCGGGAAACAGGTGATGAATACCGATGCGGCAAACCCGGCGATCATGTGTGTGCCGGTCACGGGCAATACGGTGGCGATGTCGGGGTCAAATGACAAACTGTTGATCTTTGACGCGGCCGAAATTCCGGAGATGACCCGGGGCAAGGGTGTCATTTTGCAAAAATACAATGCCGAACGGACATACGTTTTGGATGTGATGTTCTTTGATGCGGCCGATGGATTCGGATGGACCACCGGACGCGGCACCACCAAATTGGAAGACTGGGCCCCGTGGCGCGGCAAGCGCGCGTCCCAGGGCCGCACGATTCCGGTTGGATTCCCACGCAGTGGCAAATTCGGAAAATAAAATCCCCCCCGTTTCGGGGGGCATTTTTTATTTAACGCCGCCGCATCGCATCGCGAGGCGATGTGCTTGCAGTTACCGCAGTTACTGGAGGCAGGGAAAGACCCTGAGGACGACCGGGGAGG
>JAAVBR010000050.1 GCA_014802705.1 bacterium
AGACCTGTATTACTTTGCGGCCAACAATTGGCCCCCGGTCAATCGGTGGATGGGTGCCATTTCAAAACTAACGGGCATAGGCCTGCAAGACCTGCACAGAAAGTATTATAATATGGCCATTCGCCGCCTGTTAAAGGTCAATAAATCATTACCGGACAACCAAAAGATTCGGTTTTTATCCTGCAGTTGGGGCGGTCGCAACGATCAGTTCCGGGCCGAAACGGACGCCTTGTTTGATGAATGTGAACGAAACGGCATCATGGTTTTGGGCGGATCTTATTATCATACATTTGACGTTACGCGTGCCTGTGATAAACGCTTTGCCATGCCAACTGATCGGATTGGTGTTCCTGTAAATGGTAAAACCACCCCTTGCTATCGTGGCGGCTACTATTACACCCGTCAGGGCGGTGCCAGTTCAACATTCCCCTATTTGGCGGGGGTATTTGCCTGCGCGTTGCAAGGCAATCAGATTTTCTGTACCCGGCCCACCTGGCAGGATGATTTAATGCGCCTGGTGCGTGACACAGCCCAGCCGCACCCCCAGGGTGGTCTGATTATCAATCCGACGGGCATTGTCGATGCGGTAACGCAAATCGCCCGCGATATGGAAATGAATTTGATGAAACAGCAAAGTATGCAACATGAATAACGATACTATTTTTGCCCTGTCATCGGGCCATGGGAAATCGGGCGTCGCGGTGATCCGCGTCGCGGGGGATAATCTGCATGACCTGTTTGCCGAAATGTCGGGGCGCGATGCGTTTGACGCACGGCGGGCGTATATGGTCAATTTCCGCGATGGGGACGATTTAATCGACCAATGCGTTATGATTTATTTTGCCGCCCCCCATTCGTTCACCGGCACCGATGTCATTGAAATTCAGACCCACGGCGCACCGGCCGTCATCGAACGCGTCTTTGATTATTTGCGCGCACGCGGCGCACGATTGGCAAGCCCTGGGGAATTTTCCCGGCGCGCCTTTGATCATGGCAAGATGGATTTGGCGGACGTGGACGCGTTGGCGGCCCTGTTGGATGCGACGACCGATCGGCAACGGCGCGCGGCCCTGCATGCCATGACGGGTGACGGCGCGCAATACGGCGCATGGCGTCACGATATGTTGGAAATCGCGGCCTATGCGGCGGCGATTTTGGATTATGCCGACGACGAATTGCCCCCGAATATCGGCGACACGGTGCGGGAACGCACGCGAAAACTCTATGACGAAATCACGGCGGCCTTAAACCGCTATGCGGCGGTACGCGCCGTGCGCGTTGGTTTTAACATTGCCTTGGTCGGGGATACGAACGTGGGTAAATCGTCCCTGTTTAATCAGATTTTGGGGTCGAACCGCGCGATTGTGTCGGACGTGCCGGGCACCACGCGCGACGTGGTGGATGCGGCCCTGGATATGGACGGATACCTGGTCAATTTATTTGACACGGCGGGCATTCGCGAAACCGCCGACACCATTGAACAGATGGGGATTGATCGCACCCGGGAAACGGCCCGGCATGCCGATTTAATTCTGCGCGTGACAACGGATGACGCGGCGCCGGCGCCGGCGCCGAACGAGATTTTAATCATCAACAAATCCGACGTGTCTGGCGCCCGCACGCGCCGGGACGCCCTGTATACATCCGCCACCACAGGCGACGGGATCGCCGCCCTGATGGACGCCATCCGCGCGCGTTTGCATACGATGCTGGACGGGGCCGAAGATCAATTGACCATCAACACCCGCACGCATGATTTGTTACGCGACGCGGCGGATAACCTGGGGGCGGCGATGGATGCTGGGGATAATTTCGACATTATGGCCGAACACGTGCGCCGCGCGGCGGACGCCATCGGCAAAATCCTGGGGGCGATTACAGCGGCCGACGTGATGGACGCCGCGTTTAGTCAATTGTGCCTGGGGAAATAAAGGGGGGGGGATCGAATCATGCCGTACGTTTTCAAATTTCCCCAGACGCGCGCCTTGATCGATTATGTCGACACACAATATGGCCGCGATTTGGAACATCTGTGGCCGCGAACGCCGGAAAACGCCATCTGGCGCCGCGGGGATAACAACAAATGGTTCGGCGCCATCCTCAGCGTGCCGGCCAATAAAATCGAACCAACCGCAGAACCAAAGCCTCTGGAGATTTTAGACATCCGCTGTGCGCCGGATATGCTGGAATACGTGGTGGATCATCACAAGATTTTTCCCGGATGGCACATGAATAAAAAACATTGGATCACAATCCCGTTGGACGGGCGCATGACCCTGCCCCAGATTCAAAGCCTGTTGGATGCCAGTTTTGAATTGGCGGGCGCCAAAAAATAAAAGCGGCCGTGGCCGCCTTTTTTTATTTGATCCGCTGACCGTAACAGCGCTGTATAAACCGGGCGTCTGCCTCGGCTTGCTTTTGTTTAAATGCCTCGGTCATTTGGTCGATATCCTGGTTCATGCGGGCCATGTCGGTATATTGGGCGGCCATATATTTCATCTTGGCGTCACGCACAATCGCATCGCGATGGCCATCCAAAATCTTGGCCCGCGCGGCATTATCCGACGCCAATTGCGCATCCAGGGCCACCTGGCTCGCTTCCTTTTGTTCCTGCAGTCGCTGTGCCAATCCTTCGACAACCTGCACCGGAATCGCCGTCAATAAATCCGTCAAGGCCTGCCACGCCATTATTTCTTCGGCGACCTGCTGACAATCCCGCTTGTGTTTAAAATGCATCATCATTTTATCCTTTTTGTCTATATCTTACAAAGCCGGCCGATTATGCCGATAAAATACGGGTATTTCAAGGGGAAAAACACATCCGGCGACGGGGGCGTGGCGCGTGATTATTCGCTTGCGTTCTGGGAAAAATGATATATAATCAGAACGCTTACAATTTGTTGCGGGCATAGTACAAAGGCTAGTATGCAAGCCTTCCAAGCTTGAAATGCGGGTTCGATTCCCGCTGCCCGCACCACAAGATTGGGCGTGCGCCGGAGTTGGAGAGCCGGGGCAGACTGTAAATCTGTTGGCTTAAGCCTGAGTTGGTTCGAATCCAACCACTCCCACCACACTGAACGACCGGACAAAATCCGGTCGTTTTTCTTTGTGTTTCTAAGGTCTTTCGCAGTTCGAAAGTATCGTCGCCGGAATATGCTATTTTTTATAATTTTCGAACTTTTGTGATATAATTTGATTATGCATCTGGCAACAATTAAACTTTATCTGAACTATATTAAATATCGCATTGGTTTGCGGCCGACGATTCCGGCGCACTTTATAAACAAGAAACCGATAGTGGAAAATAACAGTCCGTTGGTTGATATTTTGGGCGACGATACATTTTGTTTTGATACGTCGGTTAAAAGTCGTGGTGTGTTTCTGGTGCAGGCGGATATTGTGCCGATGTTGCATACGGCGGCAAAGGCTTTGCCGGCGGGATATAAATTATGTTTTTATCATGGGTTTCGTCCGCGCGCATATCAGTGGTTTTTATGGCTGCGCAAGATGGAGGCGGAACGCGCCGCGCATCCGACGTTGTCCGATGCGGAATTGGAAAAACGTGCACGTGCAACGGTTGCGTGTCCGAAGAATGGATTTGGTCCGCACCAGACCGGTGGGGCGGTTGATGTGACGATCGTGGATGAAAATGGAAATTTCCTGGATATGGGTACGGTGATTTTGCACCTGGGGATAAAAAGCGCAATGTATTATCATGATATTACGCCGGCGCAGAAACAAAATCGCGAAATGTTGGCGGATGCGATGCGTCGCGGGGGCTTTAATAACTATCCGGCGGAATGGTGGCATTGGTCGTATGGCGACAGAATGTGGGCCGCCTATCAACACAAGAGATTTGCAATCTATGGTGAAATGGAATCGCCGGACTATGCCTTGACTGACGAAGAAAAATCAGTCTTGGCACGACATAAAATCATTTGGCGATAATGTCTTTAAATGCCTTTATATCGTGTCCAATGCGAAGGAATCCAAGGATATCCGTGGCTAGAAAATTGTTCACCCACGCCCACCAGAATAAACGACCGGACAAAATCCGGTCGTTTTTGTTTGGAAATCTAAGGTTTTTCAGAGTTCGAAAGTATCGCTGGTACAATATGCCATTTTTTACCGATTTTCGAACTAATCATCTTTCATAGCCGGATGGGTGTCCGAAGCCGGGGCGATGATTTCTGGACTTTATCGCATTTAATGATTTTATTTGTTCCAGTTCGGCGGGGCTGATTATGGCAACAACCTCGTACGGGGTATTGGTTAAATTACTTAAAATGTGGGATACCTGTGAACCGATTTTTATCGGTGTGTCTAATAATTTTCTGCAATCGTGACCATAGACAGACCGACAACGCGGTTCAATTATATGGTATTGGCCGTCTGACATTTTTACCGCCGGGACAACGTGGTCATCGTTCGTGATGCCCTTGTCCAGGGCGTCTTTATTCACCGTTATGACCGCTTTTAGGTCCAGGTCGCTATGTTCGCCGGCCGCCAAAAAGGCCTTGGTCATTCCTGTGCATGAAATTAAATCGCCCAGTTTATTTTCCAATATTTCACGACCGGAAAAATTGAAGGGGACATCTTGCAAAGAGATGCCTCTTTTTAATGCCAAGGTTGCCTTTGCTATACCGTTTTTAAATGTGGAATTATTTTGAAAAATACCGCGTTTTTCGTCGTGCAGTTTGTTTAAAATATTTTGCAAAGATTCAAGAATTTTATCGTCTGTCATAGTGAAGATTATACTATATTTGCCGTATTTTGTTGAGAAATATTTTTATATCGTGGCCAGAAAATTGTTCACCCACGTCCACCAGAATGAACGACCGGATTTTGTCCGGTCGTTTTTGTTTGGCATCCATAAATTCTGCCCGGGGAAACCGGGCAGAAGGGTTGTCTGTTCAATATGGGCATCTTTTACTTTCGCGCGCCGCCGAATCCCATAAAGAAATCAACGCTGTCATTGTCGGTCGGCCCATTTTCTTGACTGTAAAAGACCAGGCCTGTTGCCTCGCGCGGGTCTTTGGCGGAATCGCCATAATATTCAAAACCAACGCTCAGCAAATGCTGGGCTGAATTATTGGCGACTTTACCCGTATCAAAGGCATTGACAGTGGCCCCGTCGCTTTGAAAGCGGAACTTGTCATCCTTGATATGATCGCCATTGGCAAATTTAATCTGGGCATCGCCATCGTGATATTGCGTTGCCGTGACATCGTACCAGTTATCGAATTTGGCCGATAACACCTGATCCCCGCTGTCTTTGCGGAATGTCAATGTCGCCGCCGTATCGGACAGGGTCAAACGATCGCCCTCTACGGCGGTGCTGGCCTCGCCTACGCTGCCGACGGCGGTACCGTTAAAGACAACATCATTGCCAAAATCGTCTTTGTTCGGGGTGACATTTTTAGCCTCGTACCCACCGGCAATCGGCATGATAAACATGGCATGATCAGGATCGTCGGCATCGTACATTTCCAAGAACCCAAAGTCAGAATATTTCATTCCCAACTGTGCCCCCAATAAATTCAATTTGCCATACGCATCATCAAAATCAAATTTGTTTTCATCACCGACGCGGTTCATCAATTCGTCAACCGATCCATCTTCTTTGGTGGCATCGTCCGTCACATACATGCCAATAATTTTACCATTTTCATCGGTTTTAAAGTGGAACGAAAAATCATCCCGCGGGTCGCCGAATTCTTTGTCCGCCGATTGGAACAGCACATTATCCAGGTAATAGGCCCCGTCAGAATGCATCCCGGTGGCGGCACGGGCCGCGCCGCCGATGGCAGCGTACGAATCCCCTTTTTGGATTCTGGACACCATACCGGTCACTTCCTTGTTACTGGCCGCGGCACGTTCAAATGCAGCGGCGTTTGTCGGCGTTACAATCGGATCGACCGCGCCACCACCCGACGAACCACCGCCACAGGCCGCCAAGGCCAACACAGATGATAAAATGACATATTTTTTCATGCTCTTTCCTTTTTTTTAATTTCAAAAAACCGCCGTGAAAACACAAGCGGTCGGGGAGTTCACAAATCATTTCATCACTGATTCCGTTGGCCTTTCGGGAAACCCGTGTTTTATAACCAACGGCCCCCCGACCCATACAGGTCAGGGATAAATAACGATGCCACCCACAGGAAGAATATCGGATTGACGATACGCCCCATGCTGCACCGGATGAAACAGGCCTGTGAAAGCCCCGAACCGGTGTCCCCACCAGTTCATTTGGAATTATAACGCACCCAAATGGGAAAGGAAAGAAATTTTTGCCCCGCCGCGGCGTTTCCCGCGCGACGCGGGGGATTATTTTGTTGTGTTTTCCGAACGATATTTTATAATCCCCTCAAAAGAGGTTAAAATATGAATTCAAAAGATTATGTTGCGCCGGAATATGAAGAGATGGTCCGTGGCCTGAACCTGACACCGGAACAGACCCAAGAACTGAAACGTTTGTATCGTCACGCAACGTTTCCGTCGCGGCCCTGGTCGTTTATTTTTGCCGGGACGGGGATGGCGGATGTTTTGCTGATGCTGGTCGCGGTGCATCATTTAATGTTGAACAAAGATCCCCGGTTGGTCAAGGGCTGGGCCGTGTTTATGCTGATTCAACTGGTGTTGTGCCTGGGGGTGGGCGCCTGGTCATTGCGCGCCGAAAAACAATTAAAGCGTCAGATTAACGAATTAAAAGCGCCGAAAACACGTTAAAGACAGGAGATATAAGGTGAACCAGGACAATTTGCTGTTTGAACAAATGACGTATGGGATGGATTTGACCCCGGAACAAACCCAGGAATTGCGGCGTTTGTTTCGTCGATCGGCATTGCCTGTGCGGCCATGGATGTGGATTTTTGCCGGGGGCCTGGGGGCAGATACGTTGGGGGTTATGGGCCTGATGGCGGTGCTGAATAATCCCAAGATCAATAAAGAATATACGATTGGGTTCTGTGCCTTTTTCGTGATACAATTGGCGGCGATTTGGGCGTTGAATTATCGGGGGAAACGCGCCCAGAAACAATTGTACGGGCGGATACATGAAATCAAGGCGCAACAAGCCCAACAAAACCAAAATAGTCATCAAAGATAAAAAACACCGGGAAATCCCGGTGTTTTTTTACTGCTTGTTTTTGTATTTCTTCATCATTTTGGCAAAGGTGCCGCCCGCCCGGGATAAGGCGCCTGGGGTTCCGCTTTCCACAATACGACCATTGTTAAAAACATAGACATAGTCAAATTTATCAATGATATTCAATTTGTGAACAGATGATATGATGGTGCTGGATTTAAATTTTTTGAAAATGGCGTCATAAATCAGATTTTCGTTATAGACGTCGATGCTGCCGGGCGTTCCGGCGTCTGATGATCGCCCAGGACACCGGGTCGGCCATTCGCGGTTGGATTCGTGCCGACATCTTCTTTGGCAAAGGGGACGAAGCGTATCAATTGGCCCATGGCCAGCATGCCCAGGGCGAAATGTTTATCCTGATGCCCAAAGAATATGACTATGTCGCACCCCGAAA
>JAAVBR010000051.1 GCA_014802705.1 bacterium
TCACCCGAAAACGACAAATCCGCATCCAACAGGTCTGACAAACTGTTGGTATTGGTGCTGCTGGCGCTGGATGTGCTGGTGGGACTGACGATCAAGGCCTCAATTTCATCCAACATGTTGCGGGATTCGGTTGTATCCCGTGCCCCCGTCAGGGCATCTTCGGCCTCGGTCGCACTCATAATGGCGCGGATTTCATCCGCCGACAATCCCACATAACGGATACGTTGGGCCACTTCGTTTAATTGGGTATTTGCCTCTTTCACGGCGGATTCCACACGCGTGTAACGGGATAAATTCGCCGAACAACTGCACCGCTTTTGATTGGCGTCAATCACCGCACAGAATTGATCCATGCAATCGTTGTATTGTTCCTGGCACGATTTGTTTAAATCCGCCACCTGTTCCAGGCGTTCTTTGGCCTCTGCAATTGATTCACGTGTCCCCAGGGTTTGCGTGGTGCTGACACCGACGGCGGCGCGGGATTGGACCGATCGCACCGCGTCCCCGATATTGGATCCGGTCTGGACGCCCGATGTGCCAATGGTGGCGCGGCCCCCAACCTCAGCCGTGGATGGCCGCAGGGATACCCCCGCGCGGCGGACGGCGGCGCTGCTGTTCAAACTGGCGGCGGTGACGCGGGCATTGCGCCCCACGGTATGAACCGCCGCATCCAGGTTATCCCGCGCCGTGGCGGCGGTGGCACTGCGCGCGGCCGATCCCCGCGATGGGGTCGCCGTGGTGGCGCCGGACGACGTTGTTGACGCGGCCGTGCGGGACACGGTCGTGGATGCGGTTGATGTTGCGTTGGATTCACGCGCGGAAACAGGCGCATCCGATGTCACCACACCGCGTGATACGGTGGTGCGTGATGCCGTGGTCATGGGGGTTGCGGTGTCCGCCGTGCGCGCTGTATCGGTGGTTGTGGATGCGCCCGACGACGGCAGGGCCCGCGACGCCGTCGCGGCCCATGCGCCCGATGCGCATGCCATCATCAAAAACAGGCATGATGCCACCTTTCTCATATCACGATAATTATATCATAAACGGTTGACGCGGGTAAAGACAAAAGATGGGGTTACCCCAACGCCGCGGTGATTTGATCCTGCATCTGGAACGTGCCCAACACCACCCAGGCAATAATCGCCGACACCACCAAGATTCCAAAACTGTTCAACATGTTGGAAATCGCGTCCATCCGCCGAATGGATTCGGCCAGATAATCGTTCGCCACGCGGGATAAATTCTTGTCAAAATCGGTCATTTCGGAATAAATCGCCAAATCCCCGATAATTTCTTCGTCCGGGAAATCCAGGCCGATACTGATCAACGCCTGGCCCAGGTTTTCCCCATTGGCGATATGCCGCAACGCCGCGTTTAAAATGTGCCGCAAATACCGGTTGGCGTTATCCGCCAACATGCGCATGGCGTCCGGCACGGATACCCCCGCCGCCACCATCGCCGACAGGGACATCAGCCACCCGACCGAGACTTTAATTTTATACAAACTCCACGGGGGGACGGCATCAAACCGTGCGCGCAGGCGGCCGGCCCAGTTGGCCAGACTCATCCACATCACCATCACAATGGCGCCAAAGCCCACCACAATGGACAACCAATACTGCTGGGCAAAATCGGCCAGTCCAACCAACGCCGCGGCGCCCCCGCGCCACACGACATCCGTTCCCGCCGCCGTGACCAAGGGCGGCACCAGGTACAGCCCCACCATAATGATAATGCCGAACGTCAACGCCAACAAAAACAACGGATAGGCAACGGCCGACATCATCGCGCGGCGAATGCGACTGGTGCCGTCCACCACACGCCCGACGTTTTCCAACGCCACCACCAAATTCGCCATATTGCCGGACGTGACCAACAACGTTTCATCCATCGGAATCCATCCACGGGTGGCCTCGGAAAAACTCATCCCGCGTTCCAGGTTCTTTTGCCATTCGCGCATCACGATGGCAAAGGGTTCATCCGGTTTGGTGCCGCCCTTGGATTCAATCATTTCAATCCGCCCCAGCGCATCCATCAACGTGAAATCATTGCGCAACAGGGACGCCAACTTGCGGCATGTGGCCATGCGCTTGTCCGTGTTTAGGCGGAACACCCATTTGGCATAGAGCAATTCGAGTCTGTTCATATCAATACACCCCCGGCTGGTCCAACAGACCCACCCAGCGTTCCAATTCGTCGATGCCGATAATGCCCTGTAACATCAATTCCATGGCGGCCTCTTTCAACGTGCGCCCGCCCAGGTTTTCCAACCAATACCGCACGGCGCCATCGGTATCGCCCGCCAGGGCCAAGTGCAAAAATTCACTGTTGGGAATGATGATTTCCCCGGCCTTGATCCGGCCCAATGTCCCGGTGCCACGACATTCTTCGCACCCGGCGCCGCGGATATACACCTGGCGCAGGCCCAGTTCCCCGAACGCGTCCAACACGCGCTTGTACGCCGGGTGTCCCGGGTGATCGATCAGGCGTTCCCGGCAATAGGGACACAGTTTCTTGAACAACCGCATCGACACCAGGCCGCGCATCATGGTTTCTTCTTTTAATTTGAACCCTTCGACCCCCATATCCAGCAAACGCGTCAATGCCGCCATCGCGGAATTGGCGTGCAGCGTTGTCCACACATTGTGCCCCGACAACGCCCCCTTGACCGTCAATTGGGCGGCGGCCAACGTGCGGATTTCCCCCACCATCAGGGTATCGGGGTCACTGCGCAGGGCGGCGGCCAGGGCCTCGGTAAATTTTTCTTCGCGTTGGTCTTCGTTCATGGCGTTGGTGACCGGCATCTGGTGCGCGCCAAAGATTTTTTGTTCGGCCGGATCTTCCACCGTAATCAGATTGATTTCATAATGCCGCTCTTTCAGCATCAAGGACATATTCCGCACCAATGTCGTTGATTTCCCCGAACTGGTGGGGCCGGCCACCACGACCAATCCGGTCGGGAACGACCGCAGGCGCATCAGCAATTTCTGTTCGTATTCGCCAAATTCCTGTTCGGTTTTGATCCCTTCGGACGGGTTATCGTACAACAGGCGCATGACGACATAGCGACTGCCGAATGCAATCGGATTAAATTGCATACGAATGCCCAAAATCCCCACCGGCAAATACAAATCCCGCGTCCCGCGCAGGGGTGTCCGGCCGTCTTTCTGGGCGGATTGATATTCGTTTTGGGCATAATTGGAATTGGAAATATCGGCCGATGCAAACGCCGCCCGGACAAAGGATTCCCCCCATTGGGAATTGTATTCCAAGACCGGCTGCATACTGCCGTCGATACGGAAATAAATGGTGGTTTGATCGGCCACTTCGATATGAATATCCGACACCTTTTGCGCGGCGGCCTTGGCGATAATATCGACAAAGTCCTTTTGCATTTGGTTGTCGTAATCGGGCCGGGCGCGCGTCCCGCCGGCGCGTTCGGCATTGATTTTATAAATCGCCGCAACCAGACCCAAATCCGCATAGAACGGTTCGCGCATCGGGCGGTTTTCTTTGCGCAATAAATCCAGAAATGACAACACGCGCCCGTCATAGCGATGCGTGCGTGAAATAATAATCTGGCCGCCGGAAAAATACGCGATCAGCCCCTGCGCATCCGCCGGCAGGGCCATCGCCCCACCCGTCGCCGTCAACAGACGGTTGCCATCCCCCAACAGGTAATCCACAATTTCCTTGTTCTGGGCGTTTTCCAAGGCCGCCGGCACAGACCGCGCCGTCGTCGCATTGGGATCCGAAATATTTTTTTCGTTGTTGTCCGCCATTGGATTTGCCCCTGGGTTATGCCGATTTAATTCCCGTTGCCGATGTTCAAATGTTGGACCACACCGTCGCGCACAAACGCCACGCCGTCATCCAGGGAAATGGATTGAATGGTGTATCCATCGACCACTTTGCCGACGGCAATACGCTTGTTCTGGCCATTGGATAAATCTTCGATGGTGGCCTGTAACTGGGCACCGGCGCCGATGACATTGACCAAACGATACCGATCGGTGATGGGTTCTTCAACCTCTTCGACCACGGCGACGGTTTCCTGGGCGGTGACACGCGGGGCGGCGGCGGCCTCGGCGGCGCGGGCCTCCAACGCGGCCTTTTCCGCGGCCAGACGCGCGGCCTCAGTTTCCAGACGGGCGCGTTCGGTTTCCAATTCTTTTTGTTGGGCCTCTACCTGGCCGGACAGGGTATCGATTTCCATGTGCAGCCGGATTTTTTCCGCCGCCAGACGATCCAATTCCAAATCCAATTGGGCGCGTTCCTTTTCCAACTGCATCAAGACCTTTTGCTGTTCCAGATCGGTAATCTGTTGAAACAATGTCCCGGACACATCGTACGCGGCGATGGCGTCGGCTGCACGATCGTCCATGGACGGGGTGTCATCGGTCACCACATATTCGTCGGCAACAATCACATCGTCCATTTCATCAAACGTCGCCGCATGGGCCCCGCCACCCAGAATCGCCATCAGGGGCGCCCCATACATTAAAAATTTGATTTTATTTCGCATAGATGATCACCTCATAGTTCCATGTTTTTGTCGACGCGTTCCAAACCGCGCGCGTCATATAAACCCCATCAAAAGAATCAAAAATCTGCATAAATTGACCCGGCGTCAATTTGGACGCGGCGGCCACTTCGACCACAGACAGATCCACCGTATCGACCCCATTGCTGATGGTATCGACAACAACCTCTATATCCACGGGGGTATCGATGGATTGAAAGGCACTGATAACCATCCGCTGAACCGTGTCAGCATCGCGTTCATCCTGGGACGCGAATGTGGCCAAATGTGGCAATGCGGCGCGCAGCACGATGTCGGATTCGCCGGCCTCGCTGACAAAAACGCCGGGCATTAAATCTGTGGCCACGGCATAGAATCCGTCCAACGTCCCGTATCCGCGTTGCAGCGTCGCCGTCGCATACGTTTCCCCACACTGAACCGATCGGGCCGTCCAGCCGGGCACCGGCTGCATCAAAAACGCCATCGCGCGATAGCAGACATCCGCCCGCGCGGCAACGTTCGGCAAATAATCGTACGGCAACCGCAACGGTTCGGGTTCGGGGATGGGCTCAATTTCAAACACCGCATCCAGTTCTTTGTTTTTTTCCTCTATCTGACGCTTGTATTCCGCGGCCAATTCGGGGTTGATGGCAGACACCTGGGGACGCGGGGTCATCATTTGGGAAATCGGCCCCCGAAAGAAATAGAGCAATCCCAAAATAAACAGCATCAAAATTCCCAACGACAACATATTGCGGCCGATCACACGGATGGGATGCAACACCGCGCGCGCGCGCCCGGTGATAATTTCATCCAAACGCCGTTCAATCGCCCGCGGCATTCCCCACGATTCCGGCGCAAAGAACGCCCCCCAATCCGGAATCTGGGCCAGGCGCACATATTCCGCCCGTGCGTCCGCCACATCGGTAAACAGGCGATCCTCTAAGATAATTCCGTTGCGCACCGCCACCAGATAAAAGTCCGATCCGGCCGCAAACACCGCCAAGAACGACGAAAATTCGGAAAAGGCATTGACCACTTCGGCCCCGGCGGCCGCCATCCCCGCGCGCAGACCATCCCGCCGCGCGCCCAACGCCACCATGGATCGATATGGGGTAAATAAATTCAGGCGCCGATCCACATTCCGGGCCAGCGCACGCGCATAATTACGTGCCGGCGTATCCGCCGACAACGGCTGCCAAAACAAGCCGACCGCGTATCTTTTCCTGTCAACTGTGATATACTGATGTGTCAAGGGGCCGTTCTCTCTGCTCTTTACTCTTGGGACAATTATATCATAATTTTTGGGGCCAGTGCAAACACAGAATAACCCCACACCAAATAAAAAACGGGGGCATTATGCCCCCGACATTATCGGCATCCGATTTTTAATAACAATTGATGGCGTCCGCCCCATACAGATTGGCCGTGGCACAGGGCACCGGATACTTGGACGCGGTCGGCACCGACACCGGCACCGCGGTATAGGTCTTGTATTCATACGGATTGACGGGTGAATCCGCCTGGCCCACGGTCTGGATCCGACGCGGGTTCGGGCAATTATACACGTTCGCCGCCAACACAAAGGCGCGTTCCGGCCCAAACACCACCCATTCATTCGGACGGGTCCGTTGGCTGGTGATCAAATAGGCGTTTCCGGGCCGGGCCTGGTCCATAATACGATTTTCCAGATACCGGCGCGCGTCGTCCGCGTCATAGACGGAAACTTCGGCCTCTAACTTATACAAAAACGTACAGCCCACGGGTTCGCTGTCCAGTTTTACCAGATATTCACTGCCATTTTGGTTTTTGATATATCCGCCGCACCCGGCCAGTGCCAATAATAATGCGCAAAAAGCAAATGTTTTTTTCATATTCGCCTTCTTTATCTTTTTGGTTCATCGTCTACTATATCATAATTTGCCGGATCACTAAACAATTTTTTCAAGACCAGATTGTTTAACGCATGACTGCCCTTGTACGATTCCAAGAATCCGCAGACCAGGCCGCCTGACGTGTACATATCGCCCAGGGCATCAATCACCTTGTGCCGGACAAATTCATCGGGCCAATACAGGGGATTTAATGTGCCGTCGCCGGCATCATTTAACGCAATAACATTCGTTTCATCCGCGCCGCGGCCCATACCATGACGCTTTAAATATTCCCATTCACTGAATTTGCCAAATGTCCGTGCGGCAGACACATCGGCGTCAAAGGCCGCGCCCGCCGCCGCCGACCCGTCAAAGGCATATTCATAGGTCTGATGCCCGATAATTTTTTCGGGATACACCAGGGTCGCCCGCACGCGCAGGGTATGCGCATCACCGGGGCTTAGGCGCACGAAACCGTCACTGCGCCGATGCTGAATTTTATTCATAAGCCAGACCATCATACGCTGGCGCCAGGGTAATTGACGTAATGCCTCGCGCTGACTGACCGTCACGGGGCGCCGCACGATAATGCGTTGCATTTTCCCATCCGTCACGCCGGCCCGCCGAATGGCGTCCAAAAACACGCGCGCGGATCCGTCACAGATGGGGGTTTCCGGCCCATCGATTTCGATCGTCGCCGCGTCCACCCCCGCCAGCAATAATGCCGCCATCAGGTGTTCCACCGTCTGAACCTGATGCGGGGCGGTGCCAATCGTCGTGTTGCGCAATTTGGTGTCCCCCACATGATCGTATGTGGCGGGAATCTGGGGCGCGTTCGGCACATCGGTGCGGACAAAGAAAATCCCGGGCGTCCGGCGCGGGCGCAATGTCATATGGGCCGGCAATCCCGAATGAATGCCGCGGCCTGAAATCTTAACGGTGTGTTTGAGTGTGGGCATTTAATCTCTCCTGTAACCAATCAAAAAAGGCGGGCTCTATCACGGTTTCCAGCGGGGCGTATGGAATATCGCGCTGGGCGGCGGGCGGCAGACGCATCCAATCCTTTTCCGTGGTCAACAGCCCCGCCCCATGCCGCGCGGCCCAGGCGCGCAACCGTTCAATATCTGCGTCCGTGTATTGATAATGATCGGCAAACGCCCGGCGATACGTCGCCCCGGCCGCATCAAAGAATTTTTTCGGATACCCGATGCCGGCAAACGCCGCAATGGGCCGCCCCCCCATATCGGGCACAACCGTGCGATTGGTCGCATAAAAGACGGGGATATCCGTCGGCAATTCAAAGCCCGGATGCGGCCGATCGGATCGGATCACGATCACGGCATCCGCGCGGCGCATGGCCCGGCGCCCTTCGCGCAGGGGCCCGGCCGGCAACAAGAACCCGTTCCCATACCCCAGGCGCGCATCAAAGACCAAAATAGAAATGTGTTTTTTAATGGTCGGGTTTTGAAAGCCGTCGTCCATCACGATGGGGACGGATGTCTTTTGCCGGTTTAACAATATAACATTCGCCCGGCGATGACCGGTGTGCACCTGTAATCCGGCCGATGATAACATCAACGCTTCGTCCCCGGCATTGCCGGTCCGGGCGCTTTTCTTATACCCGCGCATTACAACCGGTGCATCCAAAAATTGGGCGATTTCACGCACGATGGGCGTTTTGCCAACGCCCCCGGCAAAAATATTGCCGACACAAATCACCGGCCGGCGCGATACCTGTGCCCGCCATGACCGCATCGCATACACCACCCGCGACAGGCCGTAATAAATCCACGACACGGGTACCAAGGCGTACGCCAACGGGGTTCTGTGCAAAAACCACCACGGGGTTTTCATGTTTGATCCTTATTTTTTGTGACGTGCCGCCCGGCGGGCGTTGCGCCGCGCGGCGCGGGCGTCCCGCTTGGCCTGTTTAAATTCGCCGGCTTTTTGATCCTGCTCTACCTGATACAGGCCGAACGCCCCGTCCAGGTCGCGCACCTGGCGCACCATTAAATCCTCTAAACTTTTGCGCGCGGCCTCAAATTCCGCCGGGGTGGCCTTGGGGTCAATAAAGATGGGTTCACCGATTTTGCACGTGATTTTGGAAAACGGCAACGCCACCAAATACCGATCCCAACGATTTTGGAACCACGCCCGATTGCATGAATAACAGGCCGGAATAATCGGCGCACCGGTCATCTTGGCAAAATACAAGGCGCCGTCTTTGACCCGCATGGACGGGCCGCTGGGGCCGTCGGGCGACAGGCACAGATTATACCGCCCGTCACGCAGGACGCGTACCCCCTGGCGCAGGACGGAAATGCTGCCCTCGGACGTGCTGCCGTAAATGGATTTCAGGCCGAACAACCGCTGTAATTTCGCCATCATGCGGCCGTCTTGGTGGCGACTGGCGATGGCGTATCCGCGCATACCGCCCATACAAATCATGGGGGATAACATCATGCTGCGCCCATGCCAGAACACAAAAATGGCCGGTTTTTTACGATATTTACGAAAGATTTCATACCCGTCGATTTTCTTGATACAGGTGAAATACACCAACCAAATGGCCACCGCCATGGGGATCGCAATCACCCATTGAATCAGCGGCATCCGCAAAATCGGCTGCCAAAACTTTTTCCATAATTTCCTAAATGTCATTTTTTTCTTGTCCTGTGTCATGGGCATGATCATAGCAATAAAAAATTGAGATTTCAAGACTGATGGTTCCAGGGATGTTTTTGGCCCCCTATAATTTTTTTTTTTCACTCCGCCAAATTGATATATAATTCAATCACTTTATCGCGGGGTAGAGCAGTCCGGTAGCTCGTCAGGCTCATAACCTGAAGGTCTGTGGTTCAAATCCACACCCCGCAACCAAGATTGAAAAAATTCCAATCCCTGTGATTGGGATTTTTTTAATCCTGATTATGTGTGTGTGGGTTTGAACCACAGGGGTCTGTGGTTCAACCGCAGATAATAGGTGGACGGCAGTACACCGGTTTGCCGCAGGCAAAATTATCAAGGTCCACAAGCCCGCAGGGCGAGCGACTATGAGTAGCAGAGACTAGCGCCAGCGCGGTCGATGCGTCACGAATGCCGCGCAGGGCTTTGCCCGAGCGAAATCCACACCCCAAAACATCGTTACGGCTTCCCCGCA
>JAAVBR010000052.1 GCA_014802705.1 bacterium
CGCCGTGGGTTCTGTGGGCAAACAATATGATTGTGTTTCAGCAGATGGTACGGCCGGATGGGCAAATCCGTCTTTGGGGAGTTTTTCATCCGAATCTGACTGTGCCGCGGGGTGTGGGGACGCTTGCCTGGAACGAATGCAACGATCAACGCAGCTTTTGATCGAACGGTCGTGTGGCGTTGACGCCGATACGATTTTGAACAGTTTCTTGTGATATCCTGTTTATACCGATGGCATGGCCCCGTCCATAAGAAAAATCCCCGGCGATGCCGGGGGATTTTTATTTCAGCACAAAGTGCACGCTGTACTGGGGCTTTTTATCCGCCCCCAGGGCCGCCCGCACCACTTTGTTGGACGCCACCTGCACCGCCCGGATCAGGTTGTCCCGATCCTTGCGTTCGGTCTTGGTCAGGCCATCAATCGCCCGCGTGATTTCGATTTGAATCTGGCGCTTCATAAATCCGGTGTCGTCGGTTTCAAAGATACCGGCACTGGATACCTCTGGTACGCCCTTTAAGAATCCGCGCTTGTCCACCGGCAGGGTCACGAACACCGCGCCATTGGTGGCAATTTTCTTGCGGTTCTTGTACACTTGGTCGTTGGCGGACCGTTCGGTTTCGCCCTCCATCACGACAAAGCCGGTCGGGATGGTTTCGGTCACATAGGGTTCGGCCCCGTCGGCCAAGGCAATCATTTCACCATTGTGCACGACCATCATAAATTTGGATCCGCCGCGTTCCATGGCCATTTTGCCGTTCAACATTTCGTTGATGTAATCGCCGTGCATCGGGACCGCCACCTGGGCATGAACCATGTCATAGAACCGTTCGTATTCCGGCCGGCCGGCGTGACCACTGGCGTGGATGTTGTCGGTGTCAAAGATCGTGTGCGTCCGGATTCCCATGCGGGCCAATTTGTTATACAGGTACGACACGTCCTGTTCGCGGCCGGGAATGATAATCGCACTGAACACCACGGTGTCGGTCGGTTGCAGTTTCATTTCTTTCACATGCCCCCGGCACAGACGGGTCAACATGGCGAATTGTTCGCCCTGGGACCCGGTCAGGAATATCGCCTGTTTTTCGGCGGGCAGATCTTTGATTTCCGAATGCAGATAGACTTCGTCTTTGTTCAGGTATCCAAATTCAATCGCCATTTCCCGAAATTCCGGCAGGCCCACATACGGGACCGGGTTCGGGTTGCTGCGTTCCTTGATCGCGGCGACGCGACCCGCGGCGCGGGCGGCGGCGGCAAACATTTTCAGACGCGCAATCGACCGCGAATACCCGGTGACAATCACGCGACCCGGCGCGTTTTTCATAATTTCGGTCAGGGCATCGCGGACCTGAACCTCGGTCGTTTGCTTGGTCTGGCGCGATACGGATGTGGAATCCGACATCACCGCCAACAATTTCGGGTCCGATCCGATTTCACGCAGACGGGCGAAATCTGTGGGGGCCTCCAGCGGGTTATCATCGTTGAATGTCCAGTCGCCGGTATGCAAAATCTTGCCCGCGGGGGTGCTGATGATGATCATCTGGGCCTCTGGCACGGAATGGGTGACATGGAATGTTTCAATCTGGAACGGCGGCAATTCAAAGGTCGCGCCGTTGTGGTCGATAATGACAATATCCTTGTTCGGATTGAAATCGATTTCGCAACCCGCAAATGTGCGGCGGATGATTTCGCCCGGGAAACGGGTCGTATAAATCGGCTTGCGGAATTTGGGCCAGATGTATTTCAACGCGCCAATGTGATCTTCGTGTCCGTGGGTGATGACAAAGCCGACGACGTCTTTCTTGCGCTTTTCCAGCCACGCGGTGTCGCAATATTGCACGTCACCGGCGCCGATTTCTTCTTCCAAAAATCCCATACCGCAATCCACGACCAGGTATTTGCCCCGATATTTATACACGTACATATTTTGGCCGACGTGTTCCAGGCCGCCCAACGCCACAAAGTAAATCTTGTCATCGTTGGCGTCGCCTTCGTGTTTGGGCATGGGCGCGATCTTGGCCGGCGCCTGGGGCGCCTTGCCCTTTTGGGTGTGGGGTTTCTTTTGGGTCGGGGCCGCTTTGGCCGCCGGTTTTTGCGCCGCGTTCGGCGCCTTGGTCTGCGCCGCGTTCGGCGCCTTCTTCTCACGTACTTTTACCATATTTTTACCTTTGTTTTATGGTTTTTATTCCCGCGCCGTTCCATGAATCCATTGCCTATAAAGATCCGATCTTTATCCGTAGTGAATCCGGGACGGCGCGGCCTGTTTTTGTTCCCCGCGACGGTTGTTCGGTGACAAAGACATCTGATAACCATGGGGGAATCCGGGACCAAAATTATGGCCCGATTTATAATCAATACCCCCATGATACATGGTTTTTATGGAATTGGCAAGTGGAATTTGTATCACCCGCGTGACCGCGTCCGGAATTTATTTTACAATTTCCCGGAATATTTCGGCCGGTACCGTGCCGCCGGTCATCTTGGCATCCATGGGGGTAAAATCGTCATTTCCCATCCAGACGCCCACCACCATGCGTGGGGTCGCCCCCACGAACCAGGCGTCGCGGTTACCATTGCTGGTCCCCGTTTTGCCGCCCAGGACATTGGCCGCCGCCGCCCGATGGCCGGTGCCGCCGGGGCGCACCACATCGCGCAACAATTCGGTCATGTGCCCAACCGTTTGCAGGGATATAACCTGGATCGGGTCGGACGGATTGCGATCGTACAAGACGTCGCCCGATGCCCCTTCGATCCGGGTGATGGAATACGGGCGGACCGACTGGCCGTCGTTCCAGATGACCGCATAAATCGTCGTCAAATCCAACAATGTCATTTCCGACGCGCCCAAGACCGTTGAATATTCCCGGCGCAATTGCGTCCCCACCCCCAGGCGCCCCGCCATCTTTAACACGGTATCCAGACCATATTGTTGGGTCAATTTCAGGGGCACGGAATTCACACTTTTGGCAAAGGCGGTCGCCAGGCTGATGTCCCCATAGTAACGTTCGTTATAATTTTTGGGCGTGTAATCGCCGATGGAAAACGGGGAATCGTTGACGTATGTGTCGGGCGTCATACCGTTTTCCAGCCCCACCAGATAGACGACCGGTTTAAAACTGCTGCCCGGTTGGCGGCGGGCCAGGGCGCGGTTAAATTGGCTGGCCTGGTAATCGGCGCCACCCGACATGGCGCGGATGGCCCCGTCGCGGGACAACGCCACCACCGCCCCCTGGTACGGGCCGACGCGGCGCGTAATGGTTGTGGCAACACGTTCCTGTAAATCACGATCCAGCGTCGTGTAAACGTACAAATCGGATTCCATGTTGCCGATATTTGATCGAACCTCGTCCAGGACAAAGTCGGTCCAATACCGGTACAGGTTGGTATCCGGTGTTTCCATCGCCGGGGCCAATTTTTTGGCCGCCACGCGCGCCTGGTTCAGGGTGATGTATCCCTGGCGCACCATTTCTTGCAAGATGACACGCGCCCGCTTGATATTTTTATCGGGGTTGGTGCGGGGGCTGTATGTGGTCGGGGCCTTTAACATGGCGGCGATCTGGGCGCTTTGCGCGATGGTCATTTGACGGGCCGGCGTCTGGAACAGCATGCGCGCCGCCGCATCAATGCCGCGCATTCCCCCCACCAGGGACACGCGGTTCATATACAAATCCAAGATCTGATTTTTCGTAAATCGGTTTTCCAACCAATACGCCAGGATCAGTTCCTGGATCTTGCGCGCGACGGTTTTATGCCGGGATAAAAAGACGTTCTTGGCGGTTTGTTGGGTGATGGTGGATCCGCCCGCGGCAATCCGCCCGTGAATCAGGTTGGATACCACCGCGCGCGCGATGCCTTGGATATCCACCGGGCCATGCTGGAAAAAGCGTTTGTCTTCGATGGCGACGATCGCCTGCCAGACGTACGGCGGCAATGTTTCGACCGACACCGGCGTCCCCATAATGCGATTGGCACTGCGGATTTCATCGCCGTTTTTATCCAGGAACGTAATGGCCGGCGCGCGCGTTTCATGCAAAATCGCGTCCAGGGACGGCATCTGTAAAAACACGACCAAGACATAGACCGCCGCCGCCGCCAGCGCCGCCATAAACAGGTTGAACACCCACATCAACAACCGTCCCCGCAGGGATACTTTACGTGGTTCTTCTTTGACTTTCTTGCGTCCGAACACGGTGATCTCCCTTGGTTTTACCTGTCAGATTTTGACGCCGTATTTTCCGCGGTTGATGGGGCGATAGGATAATGCCTCGGCCAGGTCGCCCATTTCAATATTTTCCGCCCCGCGCAGGTCGGCGATCGTGCGGGCAATACGTTTAATCCGGTTATAGCCGCGGGCACTCATCCCCATCTTTTCCGCGGCGGTGTTCAAAAATTGGGTCAGTTCCGGCGTCAGCGCCGCCGCCGCATCCAACGCGGCGCCATCCAGGTGGGCGTTGACGCATCCCTGGCGCGCGATCTGACGATTGCGCGCCGCGGTCACCCGGGCACGGACGGTGGCGCTGGATTCCGGGGGCGTGGTGTCCGCCGTATCCATTTCCCAGGGATTGACCGCGTCCACGTCCACATGTAAATCAATACGATCCAATAGGGGCCCCGAGATTTTATTTTGATATGCCTCGGCACAGCGGGGGGCACGGGAACAAGACATCGCGGCATTGCCCAGGTGGCCGCACGGGCACGGATTCATGGCGGCGATCAATTGGAATCGCGCGGGATATGTCGCATTGCGCCGCGCGCGGGAAATCATAATCTGGCCTGATTCCATCGGCTGGCGCAGGATTTCCAACGTCGCCCGGTTAAATTCCGGCAATTCGTCCAAGAACAACACCCCGTTATGCGCCAGGGATATTTCCCCCGGCCGTGCGTTCGCACCGCCCCCGGCCAAGGATACCGCGCTGGACGTGTGATGAACGCTGCGGAACGGGCGGTTGGCGATCAAGGCCTGGCCGTTTAATTGGCCGGCGATGGAATAAATGATGGATGATTCCAAGATTTCATCCGCCGTCATATCCGGCAGGATCCCCGGCAGACGCGATGCCAACATGGTCTTGCCCGATCCGGGCGGCCCGATCATCAGCATGGCGTGCCCACCCGCCGCGGCGATTTCCAGCGCACGCTTGGCGGCGGATTGGCCCCGCACCTCGGCCAGGTCGCCGACACCGCGGTCGGTCGCGACGGGTGTGGCCGGGTCGGGCATGGGTAAAATCTGGGTGCCTTTGAAATGATTGATTAAATCCAGGACGTGCCCCGGCGCCAAGATATTGGTGTGGCCGGACATGCGGGCCTCAGGTCCCTGGGCGGCGGGACAAATGATGCCCAATCCGTTTTGGTTGGCCCAAACACTGGCGGGTAAAACACCGCCGGTCGGCACGATCGCCCCATTCAGGCCCACTTCGCCCATAATGACGTATTGGGATATCGCCGCTTCGTCCAACGCCCCCATCGCGCACAAAATCCCGCACAGAATCGGCAGGTCAAAGTGCGATCCCGACTTTTCCACGTCGGCCGGCGACAGATTTACCGTCAACCGTTTCGGTGGCAACGACAGGTTTAATGCCGCCAAGGCATTGCGCACGCGTTCGGCCGATTCCTTGACCGCACGATCGGCCAGGCCGATGATGTTAAATTCCGGCTTCGTCAGGCCCGCCGACAATTGCACCTGAACGTCGATGCGTGTGGCCTCCATCCCATTAAATATGATTGAATTCAAAGAAATCATGTTTGCATATTAGAACTTGCGCAAAGTCATTTCAAGTTCTAATATACCCATCGAACGAAAGGATGAACAGATGCCCGCAAAACACAGAAACACCGCACGCGAATGGTTTAACACAATATTTTATGGGGCGTTGATCGCCATTATATTCCGCAGTTTTTTGTTAGAACCCTTTAACATTCCGTCGGAATCGATGGTGCCGACGTTACAGATTGGGGATCATATCTTTGTAGAAAAATGGTCGTATGGCTATTCCCGCTATTCTTTCCCGTTTGGGTCATGGCATATATGGAACGGACGCTTCTTGGGGTCGGAACCCAATGTGGGGGACGTGATTGTCTTTCGCAATCCGACGGATGAACGCCTGGATTATGTCAAGCGTCTGATCGGCCGCCCCGGCGACACGATCCAGATGATTGCCGGCCGTCTGTATATCAACGGGGACATTGTCCCGCGCAGCAATCCGCGCCCGTATATTGTGGCGACACTGCCGCGGTCCACGCGGTCGGTCGGTTTCTATCAGAACGGCATCGCGATCAAGGGCAACAAGATCTGGCAGGATAACGCCCCGTTTGAATACGGATACACGATTGAATATAAATCTGATCAGTTCTGTCGTATGTATCCGCAAAAATGCGGCATTTTCCAGGTAACGGAATACACCGAAACACTGCCCAATGGTGTCGAACACAGTATTATTGAATATGCCGATGATGCCGAATATGACAACACGTGGCTGTTCACAGTGCCCGACGGTCATTATTTCTTTATGGGCGACAATCGTGACAACAGCAGTGACAGCCGCGCCAGCGTCGGCTATGTCCCGCGGGATTATTTGCTGGGCAAGGTATGGTTTACCTGGTATTCGCATAACTATTATTCATCGATGCTGGCCGTGTGGAATTGGGGGGATAAAATGCGCTGGTCCAGATGGGGTATGGGGATTAAATAATTGAAGAACTTAAACTATCATTTCAAAGACACAGGCCTGCGGGATTTGGCCTTGACCCAAAGTGGGGCGGATGCCGTCCATAATAACGAACGCCTGGAATTTATCGGGGATCGGGTGTTGGGCTTGACGGTCGCGACATTGTTGTACGACATGTTCCCGTCAGAGGCAGAAGGTGAACTCGCCCGGCGGCATGCGGTGCTGGTGTCGACCGATACGTTGGCCACGGTGGCCGGCCGCGTCGGTCTGGACCAAGAATTACGCCACGGGCATATGACGGCCGGCCGCATCCGCCATATTTTGGCCAACGCGATGGAGGCGATATTGGGCGCCATCTATCTGGACGGGGGCTTTGACGCGGCGGCGCATGTGATTACGGATCTGTGGCGGGATTTGGCCGCGTCGCAATCGGTCGCGCCCAAGGATCCCAAAACCGCCCTGCAAGAATTGGTTCAAAAGCGGGAACATGGGACGTTGCCCGTCTATGAATATCGGGCCCCGACGGGGGCATCGCACAATCCGGTGTTCCAGGTGACGGTCACGGCCCTGGGGCAATCGGCGACGGCAACGGGGACATCCAAAAAGGGCGCCAGCCTGGCCGCCGCAGACGCGCTGTTGAAAATCCTTGCAATTTAAGGGGCGCGCCGCTAAGATTTAAACCAAAGTAAATAAAAAAGGACAAAGTATGTTTTCGATTTTGTTGGTTCTGTTGATTATTGTGGCGGTGTTTATGATTGGCCTGATTTTATTACAGAAGTCTGAGGGCAGCGGCATGTCCGGTTCATCGGCGGCGTCCATGTTTGGCGGGGCGCTGACGGGGGCGGCGGCGGGAAATTTCCTGACGCGGTTGACGGCATGGCTGGCCACGATTTTCTTTGTGCTGTGCGCGGCATTGGCGTTGGTGTCATCGCGGTCAAATATGGCGATGCAGCAAAGTGAACTGCGCCAGGAATTGGTGTCGCAATCGGCCCCGGCACAGAGCCCGACCACACCCGCCGTTCCGGAAAATTAAAGTCCCCCCGCGTTCCCGCGGGGATTTTTTTAAGGCTTGACGTGCACCCCCAAAAAGTCATACATTGGGCACACCATATAACCAAAGGAAGAACCACTATGACATCGTTATTTCCGGGTGTCACGCCCGAAGAGCTGGAATCCATCAAGGCACAACAGACGGCATCGGCCCAGGCCGCGGCCGAACAGAAGTTTGAAAACGAAGTGGAACAGATGGCCAAATATACGGGCGAACGTGCCCTGTGGGGTACTCTGATCCGCTATGCGGCGTCGGGTTGGGCGCTGGCCCTGGTTGTGGTAACGATGATGTGGTTGGCCCGCTATGCCGGGGATCGCCTGGATCAGAAATATGGTTCCCCCATCGGGGTTCAACGCCATATGCCCTATCGCGAAATGGTGAAAGAGGCCATCAGTGCCACCTATGTGTC
>JAAVBR010000053.1 GCA_014802705.1 bacterium
AGGAGGGGAACCTAATACGTTCTTAAGTTCTTAAAAACGACGGAAAGTTCCCCTCATGTACAAGAGGGGTGGGCGAAGCCCGGGGTGTCGGCATCAGGAATTATTTGCAAACACGGAAAGAATCCGTTATAATGGCAACGCACCGGGTGATGTCCGGTGTGAGGTGTGATTACCTCTTAGACGTTTCTCCAACCTGGTTGGAGGGTTGCGATATACATGAATAAGCAACACTATTAGTCTAGTAGTAATCAACCTCCAACCGTCTTTCATCAAGACGGTGTTTTTTAATTAGAAAAACCAAAGGAGGAGAGAAAATGCAAAAACCAAAACCCATTGACGAAACCGCCGCCCGGATGGGCAAAGCCCTGTATCGCGCACGCGCCAGTATTCACATGCCGCTGGACGAGGCGTGCCACCTCTTGCACATGATGCCAGACGAATTGATTCAATACGAACGGGGTGCTGAAAAATTCCCCCAGGATGTGTTGGAATACATGTTTATGATGGGGTACAAAATGATACGTGCACGAACGCTGGAAAAAAAGTATCACCAGCAGCGTCAGGTGTATCGCAAGATCAAAGCCATCGTGACCGAGGTCCCATAAAAAAATCCCCGTCACTCAGCCCCCTTGTCATTGCGAGCGGCGCGCGTCCATCACACACGTGATGGCGAACGCCGCGTGGCAATCCAGTCAATAATAATGATATATACCTCTTATATTTACTGGATCGCCACGGGCACCGGCCTCGCATTGCTCTGCCGCTACCCTCGCGATGAATCCGAGTATGCGAGAATTTATTCGAGCAAATAGGAGGATACGCGCAGACACGTTAGTGGCGAGCGACACACGTGCATAAGAGCCAAGTTTAGAACACACCAGATCACAATGGATCCCGTCCTTCGACGGGATGACGGTGCTTAAAGTTCCCCTCATGTCCAAGAGGGATGCCCCGTTAGGGGCGGGGTGTCGGCATCTGAACGCTGCACTCTGAACCCTGCACACTAGAAAAAAATCCCGGCAAACGCCGGGATTTTTATCAATTTTTTGAATTCAGGTACGCAATCGCGTCCATCGCCGCCGTGCACCCGGTGCCGACCGCGGTGGCGATTTGCATCTTGATGCCCGAATGAACGTCACCGGCGACAAAGATTCCGGTCGGCAATGCCCCCGGCGCCAGGCGCCCCATATCGTCGCGCGCAATATCTTCGGACAGGAAATCCGTATTCGCCTCGTGCCCGATGGCCACAAACACGCCGTCGACGACAATTTGGGCATCATCCGTCGTCGTGACCGCCAACCGATCATCATCGGTCGCCCGGATACTTTTCAAATCCGTATTAAACAGGCATTCGATATTTTCCCGTTCGGCCACGCGTTGACGCAGGACCGCCTCGGCCCGGGTAAAGGCACCTTTGCGATAAACGATTTTAACGTTTTTCGCGATATCCGCCAAATACAGGGCGTCGTTCAACGCACTGTTTCCACCGCCCAGCACGATCACGTCTTTGCCGTGATAGAAAAAGCCGTCGCACGTTGCGCAATACGATACGCCCTTGCCCATCAAATCGCGGGCGCCGTCAATATCCAATTTCCGCGGGGATGCGCCGGTCGCGATAATGACCGTCCGGCCCACATAATGTTTCCCATCATCGGCCTGGATGTTAAAGCCGCCGTCCGCGTCACCATCAATGGTTTTGGCCGATGTAAAGACAATTTCGGCCCCGAACATTTCGGCCTGTTTCTTCATAAATTCGGACAATTCCATACCCGACCCCAAAAAGCCCGGATAGTTTTCCAATTTCGCAATGCCGGCCGTTTGCCCGCCCAGGCGATCGCCCCCCAGGACAATCGTCCGTTTATTCGCGCGGGCCGCGTACAGGGCCGCGGTCAATCCGGCCGGGCCGGACCCCAAAATAATCACATCATACATTTCCATGATTTAAAATCTCCTTGTTATACCTTGATGGGAACACAATATCACAGCCGGGATGCGAACGCAAATAAAATGAATATATTGATTTTTGGACATCATTGGGCTATATTCCAGGCAGAAATATATCAAGGAACAGAACCATGTTGGATATTAAATTTATTCGTGAAAATCCCGATGCCGTGCGTCATGCGTGCCAGACCAAGGGCTTTCCCGATGTGACCGACGCCATTTTGACGCTGGACGCGCGGGTGCGGGAACTGAAAACCATCACGCAAACCAAGACCGCGGAAAAGAATAAAATCAGCCGCGAAATCGCCACCGCCACGGACAAGGCGCAACTGATTGCGCAATCGAAACAAATCGGGGATGAAATCGCGGCGGATGCCGCTGAATTGGCGGACAAGGAATCCCAATTGACCGATTTAATGCACCGCGTGCCGCAAATCCCGGATGCGGATGCCCCCGTCGGCCCGGACGAAGACGCCAACGTTGAAATCCGCCGTGTGGGCACCCCGCGCGACTTTGATTTTACGCCGCGCGCACATTGGGATTTGTTGGATATGAACGGATGGTGGATGCCGGAAAAAATCGCCCAATTATCGGGCGCCCGGGTCTATGCCTTGATGGGGGCGGCGGCCGAACTGGATTTGGCGATTCAAACGTATGTGATCCAGAAACTGATCGCCCGCGGTTTTTGCTTTGTGCAATGCCCGTCCATCACCAAGCCCCAGACCATCTTTAACGCCGGTCACTTTATGGGGGCGGACATGTCCATTATGAACGATGACGTCTTTATGTTGACGGACACGGATCGATGCCTGGCGGGGACGTCGGAAATTGTTCTGAATTCCCTGCACAGCGGGACGGTTTTGGATGAAAAAGATTTGCCGTTGAAATACGCCGGATGGTCGGCCTGTTTCCGCAAAGAGGCCGGCGCCGCCGGCCGCGACACCCGCGGATTGATGCGTGTGCATCAGTTTAACAAGGTTGAACAATACGTTTATTGCACGCCCGACCAGATGAACGATATGCATGAACAGTTGCTGCAAAACCTGTGCGACATTATGGCGGATTTGGAATTCCCCTATCGCGTGTTGGCCAATTCCACGGGCGACATGGGCTTTAACAAGGTCAAGATGAATGATGTGGAGGCCTGGGTCCCATCCGAAGGCAAATACCGCGAATTGGGCAGTTGTTCGTCCATCGGCCAATTTCAGGCACGGCGGACCAACACCCGTTATCGCGCGGCGGACGGATCGTTGCAGTATTGCGCCACGCTGAACAATACGGGCATTGCCCTGCCCCGGGCGTTGATTCCGGTTTTGGAAAATCACCAGAACCCGGACGGGTCGATCAATATTCCGCGCGCGTTGCAACCCTTGATGGGGGGCCGCACCAAAATCGGGGGCAAACATTGATTAAAAAAACCGGCATTTGCCGGTTTTTTTAATGACCTTGTCCCGCATTATTTATTCTTTTGCAAGAACTTGCGCAGGTTCGCCAACAGTGTGGTGTTTGTCGCCGCAATCAGGCGATCGGTCTGATCCGCCATGTGCTGAATCTTTTCAACGTTTTGCGGGACGCGGGCCTGATTGGCGGGATTTTTGGATGTGCGGTTATATTCCCAATCTGTGATTTCTTTGCACAGCAAATAATACGACCGGCTTAACGCGCCGTTATACAGCATGGCGCCTTCGGTCCGACCGGCCACCAAATCCGCCGGCCCGGGAACAATCAGATAGGCCTGGGCCAATTGATCATCCGCCAAACTGTTTTGCCGCACATAGTCAATGGCCCGATTACGCCAGGACAAATCCGTTTTGCGCCGTGAAAAATACTGCGCCGGATTTTCGGCGACCGATCCCATATAGACCAACGCACGCGCCGCACGGCAACGATCCGCCGTTTTCAAACCGCGCCATTGATTGCGCAGATCAAACTTGGCCAACGTGCGAATGTTTTCGATCGCCGTGCGAATGGTTTCATAAACTTGTTCTTCTTGAATTTGGGACATCACAAATACTCCTTCGTTTTATTCCCTATCGACCGGTACCGACACTGTGGCAGACACGCCATGTCCGGGATTCTTCGACCACGCGGCGCACCCCGTCAATATACGCATCGGCATTTTGACGGGTCTGGATATCGGCCGCGGTGCGCCCGTATTCCCAATCCACAATCGCCCGGCAGAAATTGTAATACCGATGACGCAATTCCAGCGCCCATGTAAAGGCCGCGTTCACCTGGCCTTCGATCACATCGGCGGGACCGACCGATCGGGAATCCCGATCATCCCACGCCACCTGGCCATGACGCGCCAGGCGCCCGCGCCAGGCAGCCGCGGTCTGGGCCCGCGAAAAATATCGGGCCGGATCGTCCGCCACATGTTCCATCAAAACCAAGGCACGTGCCACACCGACCTGCTGTGCCGGGGTCAGATCGCGCCAATGCCGCATCACGGCATAACGGGCCGCCCCATGAAAATTGCGCAGGGTTTCTTTAAGCACTTTATAAACTTTTTCCGCATCCATTGCCATATCGGTTCCTTGAATTTCAATGCAACTATACCCTATTATTTACATTTGTCAATATTTTATGTAATTTCTTGAAAATGAATTTTTTTCGTGTACCCTGTGCCGGATTATGGATCAAACAGAGGGCAAACAGTTATGAAAATCCGCAATATCGCAATTATCGCACACGTTGACCATGGGAAAACCACCCTGGTGGACAATATGTTAAAACAGGCCGGCACATTCCGCGAAAACGAACGTGTCGAAGAACGCGTCATGGACAGCGGGGATATCGAACGCGAACGCGGCATTACCATTTCGGCCAAGCCCACATCCATCCTGTGGCGCGATTATAAAATCAACATCGTTGACACCCCGGGCCACGCGGACTTTGGCGGCGAAGTGGAACGCATTTTATCCATGGTGGACGGCGTGGTCCTGTTGGTC
Organism: bacterium; assembly: GCA_014802705.1. Lineage (GTDB taxonomy): Bacteria > Pseudomonadota > Alphaproteobacteria > Rs-D84 > Rs-D84 > Enterousia. The sequence continues at coordinate 4,896 of JAAVBR010000053.1, forward strand.
GACAGTGCCGAAGGGCCGCTTCCCCAGACCAAGTTCGTGTTGTCCAAGGCGTTGAAATTGGGTCTGCGGCCGATTGTGTGCATCAACAAAGTGGACCGTGCCGACGCGCGCCCGGACGAAGTCTTGACCGAAACGTTTGATTTGTTCGACAAATTGGGCGCGACGGATGCCCAATTGGATTTCCCGTATTTATATTCGGTCGGGCGTGACGGTTGGGCCGTGCGGGATATGAATGATGAAAAGAAAGATTTAACGCCCCTGTTCCAATTGATCATCGATCATGTGCCGGCGCCCGATTGCAACGGGGAACGCTGTCAATTGGATGCGCCGTTCCGGATGTTGGCCACCACGTTAGAGGCCGATCCCTATGTCGGGCGCATTCTGACCGGGAAAATCGAAAGCGGCACGGTGCGGGTCGGGCAACCGGTCAAGGCCATCAATATGAAGGGCGAATTGGTCGAACAGGCCAAAATCACCAAAATCATCGAACACCGCGGCGTGGAAAAAGTATCGCGCGACACGGCATCCGCCGGCGACATTGTCGTCGTTGCCGGATTTTCCAAGGCGACCGTGGCGGACACGCTGTGCGATTTGTCGGTGACGGATCCGATCCCGGCCCTGCCGATTGATCCGCCGACCCTGACCATGACATTCTTTGTGAACACGTCGCCCCTGGCGGGTCGGTCGGGCGGCAAAAAATTGACGTCGCGCATGATTGGCGAACGCCTGTTCAAAGAGGCCGAAACCAACATCGCCCTGCGCGTCAAGCAAAGCGAAAACAACGAATCGTTCGAAGTGTCGGGCCGCGGCGAATTACAGTTGGGCATCTTGATCGAAACCATGCGCCGCGAAGGCTTTGAATTAAGCGTTAGCCGCCCGCGTGTTGTGACCAAGACGGACGAAAACGGCAATATCCTGGAACCGATCGAAGACGTTGTGATCGACGTGGACGACGAATTTTCGGGCGCCGTGATTGAAAAAATGACATTACGCAAAGCGACGATTACCGAAATGAAACCGTCGGGCGTCGGCAAAAGCCGCATTGTCTTTTCCGCACCGTCGCGGGGCCTGATCGGGTATTTGTCGGAATTTCGGACCGATACGCGCGGCACCGGGATTATGAACCGCGTCTTTGCGGAATACGGCCCGTATCGCGGTCCCATTTCGCAATATCGCCCGGGCGTTTTGGTGTCGATGGAAAACGGGGCGGCGGCGACGTACGCACTGTTTAACCTGCAACCGCGCGGGACGCTGTTTATCGAACCCCAGACCCAGGTGTATTCGGGTATGATCATCGGCGAACACACCAAGGAAAATGATTTGGAGGTCAATCCCATCAAGGGCAAAGAATTGACCAACATGCGGTCGGTGACGGCGGATGAAAAATTGTTCCTGGCCCCGCCGCGGCGGATTTCACTGGAAGAAGCGCTGTCGTATATCCAGGATGACGAATTGGTAGAGGTAACCCCCGACACCATTCGCCTGCGCAAGAAAGAATTGGACAGCAATCTGCGTAAAAAAATGCGGCGCAGCGATCAACAATAACGCGCAAAAAAAGACCGGGAAATCCCGGTCTTTTTTTAACTGATATTCAACTTTGCCTTTAACCAACGGCGCCAACGACTGCGG
>JAAVBR010000054.1 GCA_014802705.1 bacterium
CTCAACGCCACGGATTATAACCGATTGCGCCGATTTTTGCAATGATAAAAAAGGATGAATACATATTTACCTGGATCCCGCGATCGTCACCCACGCGAACAGGGTTCGTTTCTGTGGGTGGGGTCCCCGAGATCCAGGTGATAAGAGCGTGAGCGTATGCGAACACGAAACCGACACCCCGGCCCGTTGGGCCACCCCTCTTGCCAGAGGGGAACTAGCCCCCCCCCTGTCGTCATCCCGTCGAAGGACGGGATCCATTGTGTTCCTGAGAATACAGATTCTGGGTGTTTTATAATTTATAACTTATCCCTTATAACTAAAAAAATCCCGGGCGCATCCCGGGATTTTTTTTACAAAATATGCCGTTTGTTGTTGGCGTCGGGGGCGCTGACGATGCCCTCTTCCTCCATCCGTTCCATCAATGTGGCCGCCTTGTTATAACCAATGCCCAAACGCCGCTGGATATAGGAAATCGTCGGTTTTTTATCCCGCAACACACATTCCTTGGCCTGGGCGTACAGGTCCGCATCCTTGTCCCCCTTGGACGGGGCCGCGCCCGGCATGCCCGGGATGGCGCCATCGTCAGCAAAGCCGTCGCCCATATCATCGGTCACACCGGTGGCGTATTCCGGTTCGCCCTGGGACCGCAGGAAATCCCCAATATTCTGCAATTCGGCATCCGACAAATATGCCCCGTGGATACGCACTGGGACGCGGCCCGCCTCGCTGAACAACATGTCGCCCATGGGCAATAATTGTTCCGCCCCCTTTTCCCCCAGGGTCGTCATCGAATCAATATTACTGCGCGCCTGGAACGACACACGCGTCGGGAAATTCGCCTTGATCACGCCGGTGATGGTGGTGGCATCCGGACGCTGGGTCGCCATGACCAAGTGAATCCCCGCCGCACGCGCCTTTTGCGCAATACGCTGAACACAGGCCTCCACCTCTTTACGGGCCAGACTCATCAGGTCGGCCACCTCGTCAATAATAATGACGATGTACGGCATTTCATTTAATTCGACGTTCTGTGTTTCAAACAGCAATTCGCCCGTTTCTTCGTCCGTGCCGACCGCCACCTGGCGCGTCAAGACTTCGCCGCTTTCGCGCTTTTGCACGACGATTTCGTTGTAACTTTCGATGTTGCGCGCATTGACCAGTTGCAGTTGCTTATAGCGTTCCTCCATCTCGCGCACGGCCCATTTCAAGGCGTTGACCGCCGCCTCAGGATCCAATTTCACAATTGGCGTGATCAAATGCGGAATATCATCCCAGAAACCAAAGTCCACCCCCTTGGGGTCAATGATCATCAGTTTGCATTTATCCGGCGTAAAGTGATACACGATGGACGTGATCAAGGATTGGATAAACACCGATTTCCCCGACCCCGTGCGCCCCGCAATCATCATGTGCGGCATCTTGGCCAAATCGTAATACATCGGTTTACCCCCGATGTTCACTCCCAGGGCCAAGGGCACCTTGTACTTCGATTCGGTGAACAGGGGATCTTCGATAATCTCGCGATAATGGACGGTCTGGCGGTTCAGGTTCACCATTTCGACCCCCAGATACGTCGTCCCCGGAATATGCGCGATACGAATGTTTTCCGTCGCCATGGCGCGCGTCATATCCTTGACCGTGTCGGTAATTTTGGCGATGCGCATACCGCTTTCGGGTTCAAATTCATACAACGTCACAATCGGCCCGGGGCGAATTCCCACCACATGGCCATAGACGCCGAATTCTTCAAAGTGTGCCTCTAACGCCGACGCATTGCGCTTTAATTCCGGGGTAATGACGTTTTTACCAAAGTTTGACCGTTCCAGCAAGGCGGGATCCGGCAACATGTACGCCGGGGCGGCCACGGCACGGGCGCGGGATGCCTTGGCACGGGCGGCGCGACGACGCCGGGGGGCGGGCGCTTCTTCTTCGGCAGCATCTTCCTCTGCTGCGCCCTCTTCCTCTTCTTCTTCGTATTCGTATTCTTCTTCGGCGGTGTCCGTATCGTCCGCATCCACGGGCGCGCGCACCAAATGAAACGCCGACAGAATCCACCGCACCCCGCGCCGGATCAGGCCCCAGACCTGGGCCACATGCGTCCATTTAATATGTAACAAAATCGCGGCAATCATGAAAAACACGCCCAACAGCATCAGCCCCGGAATCGGCGTCCACCGCCCCAACAGGGCCGCCATATCAGACGCCGCAATCGCCCCCAAAAATCCGCCCAATGACATCGCGGGCGCCATCATTCCCAACCCGGCCGCCCCGGCACAGATGGCGATAAACCCGCGCAGCAAATTATATTCAGGCGCGTCACCCCGCCATCCCATGGCCATGGCCAACCCGGCACGGGCCAGACATAAAAACAAAAACAACGCCGGCACAAAACCAATCCAATAACGCGCCAGTCCCACCGTCGCGCCCAACAACGATTGATGGCCAAACGTGGACGCCGCCGCCACGCCATCCAAATACGGGTCATGCACCGCCAACCCCACAATCAGGGTCAGCCCCAGCCCCATCAACACCAATCCGGCCCCGCGGCCCACTAAACTTTTTAACGCGCCGGACATCCGTTCCGGCAATAATTTTGCTTTGCTTTTCATGGAACGCATTGTATCACATTTTGCCCCCCAAGAATAGACTTTTCATATATATAAAGGAGAGAAAGTCATAAAAAAACGCCCCATGGGGCGCCCATCAATGAATGTATTTTTTCAAAGTCGCCTTGACCAGATCGGCCATCACCATCCCGATAAAGGCCCCCAGCAACACATCCGACGGCCAATGCGCCCCGACGCATACGCGCGACACGCCGATCACAACCCCCAACGTCCATGTCACCGGCCGCACCCGCGGCGCCAACAACCCCAACATCACCAGGCCCGCAAACGACGCCGTGGCATGCCCCGACGGCATGGAATGAAACGCCCAATCCAACCTAAACGGAAAGAAGCCGGTCAGATCTAAGGCCTCGAAAAAAATGGGGCGGGCGCGGCCCAGCACGATCTTCAAAACGCCGGTCAAGAGACTTGCCATAAAAACAGAGCAAAATGTAAAAAATGCGTAACTTGTCTTTGTTTTTTCGAAAAAATCACGCATAATCGCAACAAAACTAAACTTATTTCTCTGATTTTTATATTGAATCTTTGTTTTCAGGGATTTTTTAATATAAAACACCATCATCACCAGGACCGTCGCCACCAACCAGACCTTGGTCGCAAAAACAGCGCCCAAGAAACGGAAAAAGCCGCAATCCCATCCCCGCAGCATCAGAAACAGGACCTGATCCCCACCGGCAATCCCCGCCCCCACCATGGCCAACACGAAAAGCGCGGCAATCGCCAAAGGACGCGTTTTGATTTTATGATCTGATGTCAAAAACATATTCCCAACCTGTGATTTATTCGTTTAACAATTTTTGATACAGACGCGGGTCTGTCAAAATCTTGACCGCCACCGCCGTGGACAGGACGTCTTCGTCCGCCCCACTGGCAATCGACGGGCACCCGCGGCGAATATCATCGGCCCCATAATCATCGGATTTGTTAAAATCCTGGGCCCGGAAATTATTATTGATCACATTTAAAAAGAACGCATCACGTTGGGAATCGGTCCGGATATTTGATAAACACACCAACGGGAATATCCCCCGCCCTTCGATCGGGCGCCCCGTGCCGGTCTTGATGGATTTGTTCAGCAATTCCAACGCCCCGCCCCCCGTCAATTCAATTTGGGTGGCGACACGGGCCGTGCCGGCCGTCGGCGTTCCGACCAAAAGCCCCCGATGATTTTCATAGATGGCGGCGGCCACAGCCTCGGCCGTGGAACGCGTCATATTGGACACCAACACCACCATCGGGGCCGCGGTTACCGCCGGTGCGCCGGGAATAACCTCTACCTCAGCCATGGCGGTTTCCACAACGCGCATGACCGGCACCGCCCCGACAAACAGCCCCGCCAATTTGGCCGCGGCCCGTTCATCATCCCCCGCCGCCGACCGCAGATCCAAAATAATCCCGTCCGTGTCCGTGTAACGGGCCAAGGCCTCGTTCACGATGGCGACGGCGTTATCTGAAATTTTATGCACAACGATTTCCAAAATATTGGGACTGTCCGCATCCCCGGCGCGCCGATACATCACATCCGCGTCGGTCAACACGACACTGGCCCGACGCAGGGCCGCCGTCCGCGTGCCCGACGGGGTCAGCAACGTTACCTTGATCGTGCCGGCATCAAAACCACTTAACGCCGCGGCCAAATCGGCATCCGTCAGATCACGCACCGCAGCGCCATTGATTTGCGAAATCAGATCCCCGGCCACCATCCCGGCCACATCGGCGGGCGAATCCTTGAACACGCCCGTCACCCGATAATTGCCCCGCGCGTCACGCGCGCCCTGGATGCCGACACTGGTCAACATGCGGGGATCTTCGGCCCGCTGGGCGGCCAAAGAATAAATATAGCGGCCGTTTTCATCGATGCCACGCAACAAAGCCTCGGTCGCCATGCGATACAAACCGCTTTCCGTCATTTGCCGAATTCCCGGATCGTATTGCCGCATCTTGAGCAGCAGCGCCGTCGTAATTTGCCCGTATTCGTCCCAGTCACGGGCCGCCGGCCGCGGGAAATTCGCCACAATCGCATCATCCCAGACCAAGACCACGCGTTGATCGGTGGCGGCAATGTGTGCCTTGTCATGCATGTTTTCCAGGCTTTCAATCGCCACATCCAGACTTTTCCCGGCCCAACGCGCGGCGTCCAATTTCTGATAAATTTCGGCAAAGGTTTGGGACATGTCAAAGACATGCAGGCCGTCTTGGACCGGTTCATCCACATTGAACAAATCGACCGCGCGCGCCATCCCCGGCATCAACAGCGTCCATCCCAACAGGCACCATGATAAAATCTTCATCCCAATCCCCCCGGATCACGCGACAGCCTAATATTCGGTTTCGCGCAGGTTAAAGTGATACAGAATCACGTTCGAGATATAAATACTGGTCGCCGTGCCCATCACAATGGCAAACGTCATGGCGACGGCAAATTCCCGCAGCATCGCCCCCCCGAACAGATACAGCCCCACCATGGCCAGGATGGTCGACACACTGGTCATAATGGTACGACGCAACATTTCGTTGATCGACAAATCGATTAAATCATTCATCGGCATCTTGTGATACTTTTTGATATTTTCATCAATCCGGTCATAGTTCACAACCTTGTCATTGATGGAATATCCAATCCCCATCAAAATCACCGCAATGGACGTCTGATTAAATTCCAGGCCCGCCACCGAAAAGAATCCGAACATCAAAATAAAGTCCAGCACCAACGACACAAACGACCCCACGGCGTATCCCCCGCGATAACGGATCCAGATATAAACACTCATCAACACGAACGACACCAAGATCGCCAAGATCCCGCCACGCACCAATTCGCCCCCGATTTTGGGTCCGACAATTTGCACCTGAGAATACGTCACGTTGTTGCCCAGAATATTTTTAATTTCGGCGACACGCTGGTTTTGCTGCACATCCGTCGCCCCCTTGGGCAGACCCACGCGCACCAAAATGGCGTTGCCATCCACCGTTTGCAATTCGGGACTAAATTCCGCCAACGCGTGGCGCATTTGATCAATGGTGTATTCGGGCGTGGTGGGGGTCACCTCCATCGATATACCGCCGGCAAAATCAATGCCATAGTTTAACCCGCGTGTCGCCAACGACACAATCGACAGGGCCACCAGCAACCCGGACACCCAGTA
>JAAVBR010000055.1 GCA_014802705.1 bacterium
TCCGCGGAGGGGGCGGACCACCGCAGGTGGTGGGGAGGGTTTGGGTATAAACACTCTGAGGGAAACCCTCCCCGTCGACTAGCGTCGACACCCCTCCCGCCGGGCACCGCAGGTGCCCTGGAGGGGAATTTTTATCATTGCAAAAATCCGCGCAACATGGTATAATCCGTGGGGTAGAGGTCGAAAACACTATGCCTAATCCAAAGGGACGTTTGCATACGACAATAATCCCAATATAAAAATCCCAGAAATCCGCACTTTTTACCTCCTGATTTTATGCCTAATCCAAACGTCGGTTTGTTTTCGACGCCGGCCCACGCCACCTATATCTGTAAAGACGTTTCTGAAGAACATAGAACAAGTGGGAACGATAATCCGGGTGACTTTGGAATGAATGCCGACGCCCCAAAATTAACGTGCGTATTGGTTAAACGAATCAAAGGGGATAACAACAACAGATACAGATACGACGATTTGTTTTGGGGAACGTGCCCATCGGGACTGAACAAGGATTGCAAATGTGGCGCCGATGCGGGTTATCCAACCAACTATACAAACCCACCCGCCAACCTTAATGTGCGCAGCCCGACCACGGGATATACATGGCAAACCTGCACCGCATGTGATGCGTCAACATCTTGGGTCAGTGGCGGCACAGGGTCAATAAAACGTGATACTGGGGGGACCTGTACCGATTCATTTGGAAATGGTGGCGTTTGCAAAAACCGAACCGCCGAATATAAATGCGAACCTGGATATTATGGAAGCCCCACTGCCAGTTCGCCCAATTGTACCAGATGCCCCGACAATGGCGTCAGTTCTGCCAACAGTACCAGTGTGACGTCATGCTATCAATCCAATGGCAATACGTTTAGTGACGCTGGCGGTTCTGGTAAATTCTTTGGCACGTGTTATTATAAATTATAAAAGAAACGGGCCCGGATCGCCGAAAAGATGTTGCATAAATCCCCGCAATGTGTTACAATCCGTGGCGTAGGGGATGATTTTACTATGCCTAATCCAAACGACCCTTTGGATTAGGCATATTTTCTTTTTTATTTTTCCCAGAAATCCGGGATTTTTCCTTTTTTTACTATGCCTAATCCAAAGGGTCGTTTGGAATGGCGGAAAGTGGGGGAAAATATGTCGGGACGCTGGATACGATTTTTAGGTTTTTTAAATGCCGTGGTGGCGTTTTTCGGGACGTTGATCGCGGCCGGGCATACGGAAACGGCCGGGGCGGCGACATGCACGTGTGCCACGCGCAGTAACCCGTGGACCCCGGCGTCGACTGTCAGTCTGACCGGGGCTACCTACACAGGGTTTATGCCCGTTGTCGCCAGCGGAACACTCAGCAATGGTGCCAAGTATCAGGTGTGGGGGCAAAACTATACATCAACGGGCAGCCTGCAAAGTCAAGGGCCGTTTGCCTTTCAGTTTATGGGGTGTGCAGACGGTTTTTATATAAGTAATAAGGGTTATGGTGATACCCATCATGAATTTTATGCGCTTTCGGGGACAGGATACTATACCAGTCCAACACCGCCATCCGATTTGTTTGCTGGTTTTTGTCAGCCGTGCTATGGCATTGAATATACACAAAGTTCCGGATGCGTCTGTGGGCCGTATTCCACGACGTGGAGTTATGCAAGTTTGGTCACCCCCACTGGCGCCGGATTTCGGTGGTATGCCGCCACCACACCGTCATACTATGACATGCGGGATTGCCGGGCGAGGCCGGTATCCAGCACGGGGATCAACCTGGGCACCAGCCAGGACGACACCGGCACATTCGAATTGGCGATTGTCGGGGAATGCACCTATAATAACTAAGGCCCGGGTCCTATTCATCCATGATATGGGCGCGGGGATGGGCGTGTTGGTAAATATTTTGAATTTCCGCCATATTGATTTTAGTATATAACTGGGTCGTGGACAGGGACGCGTGCCCCAAGAGTTCCTGCAACGTGCGCAGGTCCGCCCCATCGGCCAGCAATGCCGTCGCAAACGTGTGGCGCAGGGCGTGCGGTGTCACATAATCCGGCAACTGTAAATAATGGCGCAGACGTTCCACCACCTTTTCCGCCATGCGGGCCGACATGGGCAGGCCGCGCACACTGCGAAACAACGGATCATCCGGCGCGCCCCCGAACGGCCGCAGGGCGGTGTATTTTTCAATCGCGTCCAACACCGCCGGCAAAACCGGCACCAGGCGTTCTTTGTTTCCCTTGCCCACAATGCGCAGGACGTCCGGGCGCCCCATGATGTCGCGGTTTAAAAGGGATAAAGCCTCGGATATACGCAGGCCGCATCCAAAGATCAGCACCACCAGCGCCCAATCGCGCGCGGCAATCCATGGGGTTTCTGCGTCAATCGCGTCAATGGCGTCCTGCATGTGGGCAACGTCGGCGGTTTCAATGGCCTTGGACAATTTTCGGGGAACCTTGGGCGCACTGATCAGGCCGATGTAATCGTTTTTGATGCCGTGATGCCGGGCCAGGTATCGGAAAAATGTCCGCAGGGCCGACAGCGCCCGCGCCGTGGATTTGGCGGTCATATCGCGGCGTCCACGGTCGGCCAACCATGCCCGGAACGTCAATGTATCCACCGCCACCATGTCGGCCGGGAAAACCGGGCCGCCCCGATATTGTTCATAAAAATGGATAAAGTTTTTGATGTCTGTCTGGTACGCATCTGTCGTGTGCGCGGAATAATTCCGCGCCCGCGTCAGATAATCGATAAAATCGACCAGAATATCGTTCATTTGATTTCAAAGACCGCCGAAACCGTCACGGATACTTCGGTATCTTTGGCCACGATGCCACCGGCGGCAAAGGCGGCCGTGTCTTCGACCATCGCCATTTTGGCACTGCGCAGGAAATTCGACGTCGGCCGCGTGATGTTGTTTGTCGATGCGCCGTATTCGGCGGCAATCATTTTGCCGGCGCGCCCGCCATCCCCGGCGGCAATCGCATTGGCCCGTACGCGCGCGTTTTCAACCGCGGTGCCCAGGCAATGTTCCAGAATCGGTTTCATGGTTTCGGTGCTGGTAAACATGCGCAGGTTTTCCGTATAAACATTTTGGGCGCCCGCGAATTTGGTCAAAATCCCTTCGATGGTTTCAATGTTGTCCGCCGACACTTCGATCGCAATGGTCGTTTCAATGCCCAGGTTGATGGACTTTTGGGCCTTGCCATCCCATTCGGTTTTTTCATACGAATTGAATGTCGTCGTCTGCATTTTCACCGGCAATGTTTTCAGGTATGCCGTGATGTCGGCAATCTGGGCGCTGGCCATTTTCATGGATTCCGCCGCGTTTTTATTCAATGTTGTCACGCGCAGGGTGATGGCCGTGCGATCCTTGGGCGCGGTGGTCAGGCATTCCCCCGTTACCGCAATTGTGCGCGGGGTGCGATCCCCACATCCCCCGACCCAGGCAATGGCCGCCGCGGCCACAATAACGCCGGCCGTGGCCAAGATTGTTTTTTGCATCTGTTTTTCTCCTTTGTTTTATCCTGTTTTCTATTTTAATCCATTTGCCCCCCAAATCAAAGTTATTTCTGATTTCTGATTTCTGAATTCTGATTGAGCACTGAACTCTATAAAAATCCCGGCATTGCCGGGATTTTTATACACTAACGATACTTTTCTTTTTCTTGGCGCAGGGCCGCGATCTGACCCGTCAAATAGTCGGTCAATGTCTTTTTCGCCGCCGCGACCGCGGCATTGGATTCGGCATTAATCCAATTAATCATGGAAACCTTTTCCCGTATCACATCTATGCGCCTATTTATGGTCATGCGTTCATCCGCCAATTGTTTGTAATGATCAAAATGTTTTTGCGTCATGACATCCAACGCTGCCTTTCTGCCGTCTACGGTTTCCACAATGTGTTCATCAAAGGCAACATATTTCCAGACACGATTTGTGGCGCGCCACATGGTGACGGCGGACCCTTCCAGGCGACCCCCAGTCTGGGGCATGTCACGAAAATAGATATAGACGAAATGTATAAATCCCGCCGTATCCGTCACCGTGATGATATTATAATCCAAACGATTGAAATCAATTTCTGTCACTTTGCCCCGAAGAACATAGGGAGACAGCAGAAAATCATCATCTCTTCTGGCCATTTTTAATTTCCTTTACCCCAACATCGCGCGGTGGACGCGGGCGTATGTTTGTTCGGCAACCGCGCGGGCACGCGCCGCCCCGGCCGCCAGCGCCGCGTCGATTTCGTCCGGATGCGCCATCAGGCGTTCATATTCCGCCCGGGCGTCGGCCAAATAGCCGTTGATTTTTTCAAACAGCATCGTTTTGGCCGTGCCATATCCCATACCAGGTGCGGCAAACTGTTCCCGGAATGCCGCCAATTCATCAGGTGTCGCAAAGTGTGCATAGAGTTGCACGATCGTCGACGTATCCGGATCCTTGGGTTCGTCCGGGGTTTTGGAATCGGTGATGATGCGCATTACTTTCTTTTTCAATTCATCCGCCGTGCAGAACAGGGGGATGGTGTTGTCGTACGATTTGCTCATTTTCCGACCGTCCAGCCCGGGAATCAATCCGGTGTCGCGCCCGATTACGGGTTCGGGCAATTTGAACACGTCGCCGTATGTGTTGTTAAAGTATCCCGCAATGTCGCGCGCGAATTCCACGTGCTGTTTCTGGTCGGCGCCGACCGGCACAATGTCCGTCCCATAGAGCAAGATGTCCGCCGCCATCAAAATGGGATAGGTGTACAGTCCCATATTCACCCCGGCATCCACGTCCAAACCGGCGGCCGTGTTTTTATCCATGGCGGCCTTGTACGAATGGGCGCGGTTCATCAGTCCCTTGGGCGTGACATTCATCAGCATGGTGGCCAATTGTGGGACCTGGACAATATCCGATTGGCGAAACAGGATCGCGTTGTTCAAATCCAACCCCAACGCCATCAGCCCGGCCGCGATTTCATACGTGTGCCGGCGCAGGGCGGCGGGATCCTTGATCGTATTCAGGGCGTGCAAATCCGCGATAAACATAAACGTCCGGTGGTCACGCGCCATGTCAATCAGGGGCTTTAACGCCCCGACATAGTTCCCCAGATGGGGCATACCGGTGGGTTTAATTCCGGTTAAAATAATTTGTTCAGACATTATTCATACCTTTTTAATTGAAATTTTAATGTGTTTTTGGGCGAAAAGCAAAGCCTAAAATAAAAATCCCGCCGTGCGGCGGGACTTTTTTGATTACCACATGCTGTAACCCGCTTTGCAGGAACGATCGCACTTGCCGGTCTTGGGGTTCCATTTCATGTAACCCGTATCGTCTTCGCGGCCGTTGATGTCGCAAATCGGTTCGCATTCATTATCCCGCAGGATGTACAGTTCGCCCTGGTACATGCACGATGCGATTTCGCATTCGCGGACATAACTGGACGCGGCGGGCGTCCCCAGGATGCTGTAATAATTCCGGCACCGTCCACAGGCCGCGGCCGTGTCGTTGGTTTCAGACGGGTCGTTGGTGTATCCCGGATCGCAATGGGTCGCGACACATTTGCCCCATGTGTTGGTGATCGAATCCCATTCCTTGGTCCCGACGCCATGTTCCACGGTGCATGTCTGTTCATCCAACACGCACGCATTGGCGGATTCCGACACATGATACCCATCGACGCATTCCAGGATGACGCACCCGCCAAAGGCCTGGATTTTGGGGTTCCATGTCTGGATGGCCCGTTCGGCATTGGGCGGCAGACATTCGCGCACGTCGTCCACGCATTCCAAACCGCCGGCGTTGGGGTGATAGCCCTGGATGCAACTGGTAATCTGACAGTTGCCCGTGTATGCGGTGGCGTTTTCGCGGACGCATGCCATGCAGACGCCGTCAATCATTTCAAAGCCGCTGTTGCACGTTTTCTCGACGCAACGCCCATTGACAATGTCGCACGGGTTACCGGTAACAGACAGGCCGGTAAAGTTACACGTCGCCGGATAGAATGCCTGGGGTTCAACCGGTATGGCGGTCCCGTATTCGATGCTATGTTCCACACAGGTGTGATAGCAACTGTTGGGGCTGGCGCCGCCGGCGGCCGATGTGTTCCAGAAGCCACTTTCCAGATTCGCACAGGGATTCAGGCCTTGGTCCCCGCCGTCGGTCACAAAGTCACCGCCCGGGCAATAGTGGTTGGGGTTACAGGTCAGGCATCCCACACCATTGGCATAGTATGTGCCCGCCGTACAGGTCCATGTCCCCGGTTTCCAATAGGCATAGAGCAGAGCGCCTGTTCCCGGGATAGATAATTCGGCAAATGCCCCGGATTCATTGATGATTTGGGTGCCCGTACCATTTTTGCCGGAATAATAACCGCCAAAGATGTACCCGGCCTTGGTCGGCAAGGTTCCAATCCCGCTCAGGGATGTCCCGCGCTTTTCATCCGTAAACCATCCCTGGCCACCCATCAGATAGGCACTTTCGATCCCGGGGGCACTGTCTGCGCCCTGATTATCCAGATACAGGGTCCGTCCCCCAATCTGGCACACCGTTGCGCCACTGGGGCCGGTCATTTCAATATACCCGTCATCGCACGTCAATTCGTATTGGCACCAGGCATATGTACCACTATCTACATTATAGACAACATATCCTTTAAAATAATCCCATGTTCCATGTTCAACCTTCTCTGGTTCCGGACATGTTGACATGCAATTCGCAGCACTGCTATACGGTGCAGAGCTATGGATTTCTCCACCCCCAGGACGCTCAGGACATGCGTTCAAACCTTGATCCGTCGTGGTATTGTAATCAAACGTGCCGCCCGGACACCAATTCCCGTCCGTACAGGTGCTACAAGACGACCAGCCTTTGGGTAAATATTTGCCGGCAGCACAGGTGACGCTGATGACGACACAAGTACCAGACCGTTCCATATAACCTTCGTCACAGGTAAATTTATCCACGGGGCACTGCACAATTTCCGTGCCTGTAATTCCGCAATCGCCATCAGGATGGGCGGTCTGAGATATCTGCCACTGTCTGCTCCAATTGGTTGTGTGTGTACAGGTGGAATGTGCAGGACAGGGTTTGTTTTCGTTACAAGGAATATTGCAATATTTTGTACAGGAACTGACCCCGCTGGTGTTATTGTTGCTGGTGGTAAATCCTTCGTTACAGGCCAGGCAGGCGCCATCTTCCAAGTAATAGCCGGCCGGGCAACGGGTCGCGACGCACGCGGTGCCTTCGGCATTCTTGACATAGCCGTCGTTGCAGGTGAAATCTAGCATCGGGCACAGACCAACAGGCGCGTCGCATTCACCACCCTGAGTTTGTGTTCCGGATGTTGTAGATGCCGTATCATAGGTACATGTGGCGTTCGCCGGGCATTGCGCCGTATTGTTGCCGGCACAGGTCTTGGTACAACGTTTTGTACAAGAGCTGGCCCCGCCGGTGTTGCCATCGGGCGCGGTAAATCCGGTATCACAGGCCGTGCATGCCCCATTGTTCAAATAATAATTGGCATTACAACTGGTTGCTTTACACGATGTGCTGCATGCGCCCCAACTGCTGCACCCCGAACAGGAACCGCCGTTACAGTTATTCCCACCCGTATAGTTGCCGTTACAGGTCTGTGTGCCCGGCGGACAGGTTGTCGTTTTGGCGTTGGATACTGTATTGGTGGGGGTGCACGCCTGGGTGGATGTTGTGTTTGGGATTGATGTACATGTGTTGGTGCATGCCAATTCACAGCTGCAACTGGCACTGTATTGGTTTACAACGTTATAACCAGTGTCGCACTTACACTCATATGCGCTATAGGTACATGTGCCCCATTGTGTGCATCCCGTACAGGTGCCGATACCGATCTGGGCGGCGGTGCCATTACTGCCCGTGCCCGTTACATAATTGCTGGTACAGGGCTGTGTCCCCGATGACACGCGTGTCCCGCCCGTGATCGTGGTGCTGGTGGAACAGGCCTGGCTGTCGGTGGTATTTTTTTGGGTTGAACAGGCTATACAGGCGTTGCCGACATTGGCATTGTTCATATAATAACCCGCATTACATGATGTATATTTCTTGGATTCCGGGCATGTGTACCCCGCCGCCAGCACTGGCGTCGCCAAAAACAACATCGATAAAGAAACCAAAATAGGCAGAAAACGTGGACTTTTTCTCACTTTATTCCTCTCTTTTGTAGATCATTGTAGAAAAAAGCATGGATGCGACGCAAGCGAAAAATAACAAAAATGAAAATAAATAAAAAACCGTCCAAGACGGCTGGTGGGTTAGGTAGGACTTGAACCCACGACCAAAGCGTTATGAGCGCTCCGCTCTAACCACTGAGCTACTAACCCACATGCGGGGTATTATATCGGATTTCTGCCGGGATTCAAGATAAAAATGAGGGGGCCGACACCCCGGCCCGTTGGGCCACCCCTCTTGCCAGAGGGGAACATTGTACCGTTCTTAATTTCACCATAAAGCACCGTCATCCCGTCGAAGGACGGGATCCATTGTGATTGATAAAGTTTTAGAATAAAAAATTAAGAACCTTTGTCACTCCCGCGTAGGCGGGAGTGGGGCTATAAAATTAAAAGCACCGTGTTTTAGGTTAAGAGACCCTATTCCCGCCGCCGCGGGAATGACAGTGTTCTTTAGAGCCAAGTCTGGCACACACCAGAACACAATGGATCCCGTCCACGTACCACGGCAGCGAACCCTGTTCGCGCGGGGCCCGGGCGACGGGATGACGATGGGTGTGGGGTTGGTTCCCCTCATGTCCAAGAGGGGTGGCGGCGAAGCCGACGGGGTGTCGGTGGCGGGGCGTCTTTTTTTATTCCTTTTTTATTTCGGATGTGGCATGATGGCCGTATGCAAGGAATTGTCCCCATTTTAAATGAAACGCAATTGGCCGCCTTTGACGCGATTGAGCGCACACATGCCAATCTGCTGATCCTGGGGCAGGCGGGAACCGGCAAATCCACATTTGTGAACTATTTAAAATCCGCATCGAAAAAGCGGATTGTCTGTGCCTGTCCGACGGCGGTGTCGGCCCTGAATATCGGGGGACAGACGATTCATTCCCTGTTCCAGATTCAGCCGCGCGATTTTATCATGCCGGAATTTTTAAAACTAAAGGCCAAGACGCGTAACATTTTAACCGCGACAGACATTCTGATTATTGATGAAATTTCCATGGTGGCGCCCGATTTGTTGGACGCGATGGATATCCTGGCGCGATTGGCGCGGCATAATAATGAACCCTTTGGCGGGATCCAGGTGGTGGCGATTGGCGACCTGTTTCAATTGCCGCCCGTCATTACGCGCGATGCGGCCGCGTTGTACCAACAGGCGTACGAACACCCCAATGCCTATTTCTTTGACAGTCATGTGTACAGTCGGGCAAATTTTCAAAAGTACGATTTTGATTTGGTTTATCGCCAAAGTGATGCGGGGTTGCTGGAAAACCTGCGCCGGATGCGGGGCGGGGATGCGGGGGCGTTGGAATTCTTTAACGCGTGCCGCATTGCCGATGACGCGCGACGCGCCAATGCGGTGATTATTACGCCGTATCGGGCGGTGGCCGAACGCATCAATGCCGATCGCCTGGGCCAGATTGCCGCGCCAGAGGTTATGTATACCGGGGAACTGAGTGGAACGTTCGCCGAACGGGATGTGCCGGCGCCGATGAATTTAACCCTGAAAGTTGGGGCCTTGGTGGTCTTTGTGAAAAACGGGGACAAATGGCATAACGGGTCGATGGGGATTGTGCGATCCCTGGGGGCGCGGGAAATTGTGGTGGAATTATTAAACACGGCACGCGATGTGGTGACGGTCAAACCTGAAAAGTGGGAAAAGATCGAATACGCCCGCGATGAAAATGATCGCCTGGTGGAAAATGAGGTTGGGGCGTACAAGCAGTTTCCGCTGAATCTGGGCTATGCCATGACGATCCACAAGGCCCAGGGCAAAACCCTGGATGCGGTGGTGATTGATATTTCGCGTGGGGCCTTTGCCCATGGGCAGACATATGTGGCCCTGTCGCGGACACGCGGGGCGGCGGATATGCATGTGGCGGCGCCCCTGCGCGCGCGGGATGTTATCTTTGATCCCCGGGTGTTGGAATTTGTCGGGACAGATCAATAATTACATAATGAAATTGTCGTCCAACATATGCTCGTTACGCATGGACAGGGTTGTACCCGCCGCCACCAACAGGTGATCGTACAGGGCAATTTTGGCAACCTTTAACGTATCACGGACCAATTGTGTGGTCAATTTGTCGTCCCGGGAAAAATTCATCGTGCCCCGCGGGTGGTTGTGATACAGGCACACACTTTTGGCGCCACAGCCCAGGGCACTGTACAATATTTCCAATTCATGAATGTCCGAATAATCCACAGTGCCGGTATTGTGCAATTCGTCCAGGATAACTTTGTGTTCTGCGTCCAAATAGATAACATGAAATTCTTCGACCCGTTTTGTATCCAAAACCGTTCGGCAGTACGTTTCCAGGGTTTCGTGGGCCATATAGACGGGTGTTTTATTCAATATGGATGCCGAAATGCGGGTAAAGGCGTCATGAATAATTTTGATGTTTTCAACGGTTTGTTTGCCGACACCATCCACCCGCATCAACGCGTCGGGCGATGCGGCAAAAATCTGATCAAATCGGCCAAAGCGTTTCATCAAGGCGCGTGCCTGGCGTCGGACATCCCGGCCCTTGATGGACATGCCCACGATCAATTCCAATATATCATCGTTGGTGGCTTTGTGGTCCCAGAATCTGTCGGCCAGGCGCCGTCGATGGCCTTTGTGGAATGTGTTGTCTTGGTCTGTGGACAATGTGTTTTTCCCCCCCGTTGTTTAATATCACAAAACCTTTTCCATAATGATGGCGTCGACGCCGTCATAGTATTTGGGGCGCCGGCCCACCGGTTGATATCCGGCCGCGGTGTACAGGGCCCGCGCGGCGGTGTTGGTGTCGGCCACCTCTAAGAAAATCTTTTTAATATTTTTTTGCCGCAATTCATGTTCGACGATTCCCAACATGGCCGCTGCAATCCCAGACCGGCGCGCGTCGGGCGCGACGCCGATGGTGATAATCTCGGCCTCGTCCAAGGTGGCGCGATACACGATAAAGCCGTTATCGCTGGCGATGATGTCACAGCCGGATTTTTTCAAATCGGCAAATTCATCCGCCCCCCAGGGGCGATCAGGGAAACATTTGGCGTGCAGGGCGGCTATTTGTTCGAACATGTGTTGGTTTCCGCATAACTGGGGCGCAGGTACATCGGCACCACGGGGTCGATCGGGCCGGCGGCCAGTTTTTGTTGAACGATTGCCGTGGCGCGGGTCAAATCAAAGGGACGATGGCCCACGGTGCGGGGGCATTCCATTTGGCGCGTTTCCACGTCGTCGATGGTCATTGTCTGGGGCGGTAATGTGGCGGACGCCACAAAGAAATCCCCGCGGCCCGAATCAATGGCCACAAAGGCATCCGGGGCGGCATTCAAATACAATTCAAACGCATTAATCGGCACCACCGGGATATTTAACCCCATGGCCAATCCCTTGGCATAGGCGATGCCGAGTCGGATGCCCGTAAAACTGCCCGGGCCAACGACGATGCCGATGGCGGTCAAATCGGTCCATGCTGCGCCACATTCGGTCAAGAATTTTTCACATTCGACCGGCAGCGCCACGGATTGTTTTTCCACCGTTACCGATTTGTAATGGTCGCCCAGGACAAATTCCAATCCTGGCCCGGATGTGTTGATGATCAGAATCATGATTTTACCCGTGTGCTGTGGCAAATGGCGGCAAACATTTGATGCGCCATTTCGGTGTTGTATTCCGTCAGGGACAGGCGAGAATTTTCTTGGGCCATGTCTAACGTATGTTGGGCGCGCGTCAAGCCCCGGGGGCGACGGACGATGCGGGATGCCCGTATGTTCCAATCGGCGTATTTAATCAGGTATGAACACGTGATGGTATCCGGCTGAAACGCGTATTCGCATTTGATGGCCAGTTGCGGCGATCGTGCCTGGATCAGTGTCAATAACAAGGTCTGTAAATTCGGGACTGTATTTTCTTGGTTCATCGGTTCCCCCGTGTGTTATAAATCAGATGATAAAATCGTTTGGCGGTTTGGCCATAGATGTCTTTGGACCCCGACGGATAGAACAGGGCCAATCCATAAAGTTCCTGGGTATCTGAATCACGCCAATGGGTGCAGACCAACCGGAAAAAATGGGTGGTCAGGGTATAGGAATGAACCATCGTCCCCCGGGCCATCAGCAGATGCGTCTGGATGTCAGAATAGGCGCCGGTATTAAATCCGTTCTTCAAGATTTGATACAGGCTTTTTCGGCGGGGTAAAGATGTTTTCTTTTGGACCATGGGTTTCCTATCTGTTCGTTGTCACAGGCGGGCGCCGAATCCAATGCGCTTGGCAAAGCCGGCGGATTTGCGGACGGCCAACAATTGTTCAATGCGATCGATGGTGAATTGGGTCGGGGTGTCTTCGCCATCGTTTTCCAGCAATTGCCGGCGCAAAATGGCGGTCAATTCACGCTGTAATTGGCGCACGCCGTCTTCGGATGTATGGTTGCGAATAATGTGGCGAATGGCATCATCGGAAATATCGATGTTGTCGACGTTCCATCCGGTATCGCGGGCGGCGCGCGCAATCAAGTGTTCGCGGGCAATGGCCAACTTTTCATCTTCGCTGTATCCCGGGATTTCGATGATTTCCATACGATCCTTTAACGCACTGGATAAATTCAGGCTGTTGGCCGTGGCGATAAACATCACGTTGGACAGGTCAAAGTCCACCTCTAGATAATGATCGCGGAATGTCTTGTTCTGTTCCGGGTCCAAGATTTCCAACAGGGCCGATTCCGGATCGCCGCGCCAATCGCGGCCCATCTTGTCGATTTCGTCCAGGACGATGACCGGGTTGTTGGTTTTACAGCGCTTTAACGCGTCCATAATACGGCCTGTCTGGGCACCGATATAGGTCTTGCGATGACCGCGAAAATGGGCCTCGTCCGAAATGCCGCCCAGGGAAATGCGGCTGTATTTGCGGCCCAAGGCATTCGCAATCGATTGCCCCAGGGATGTTTTCCCCACACCCGGCGCGCCGACCAGGCATAAAATGGTGCCACAATTGTTGCCGGTCTTTTTCATAACGGCAATGTGTTCCAGGATACGTTCCTTGACCGGCATCATCCCCGAATGGCGGGAATTTAAAACGTCGCGTGCGGTTTTTAAATCGATTTTGGCGGCCTTGTCCGATTTGTTCCACGGCATCGCCAATAATTCGTCCAGGTATGCCTTTAACAACGCCCCATCATTGGACATTGGCGGCATGGATCGCATGCGGCGCCATTCGGACATGGCTTTTTCCCGTGCCTCGCGCGGCATGCCCGAACGCTCAATTTTTCGGCGCAGATTTTCCGAATCCACTTCGTCATTATCGTCGCCCATTTCGCGTTGGATGGCGCGCATTTTTTCTTGCAAAATCGCCTCGCGCCGGCCATTTTCCATTTGTTGATGAATGCGGCGATTGATGGAATCTTCGATTTTGGCGGTTTCCATCATCAAATTCACCTGTTCCATCAAAATGGTCAGTTTTTCCCGCCACGTGTTTGCCGCCAAAATTTTGACCGCCACATCCGTGTCCAGATCAATCATCTGGGTCATGGCGTCGATAAACGCGGGCAGGGGATAGTTCTGGATAATGGCGCGCAGTTTGTCCATCTTGATCTTGCGCGTGTTGGCCATCGATTGCATATTCTTGGCGATTTTATCGCGCAGGGCGATATTTTGTTCATCGTCCATATCGTCCGTGATCTGGATCGGCGTGGCATTGGCGATAAAGGTCCCGTCCACCACCGCCATGTCGGTCAGATTTACCGCATCCGTCGTGCGAAATACGGCGTGAATTGTGCCGTCTGGCATGCGTAACACCTGGGCAATATCGCCCAGGGTCCCGGTGGCATACAGGTCATCGGGGCTGGTCGGGTAATTCCACGAATGCTGGGCCACCAAGACCAAACGTTGGTTTAATTTGGTCGCGGCCTCAACACACGCAATGGACACCGGATTGTCCACATAAACCGGCACCGTCAGGCCGGGATGCACAACCAAATCACGAAGCGGTAAAATATAATCTTTCATAGCCGTGTAAATATAGACTATTTTTGTAAATTTTCAAGGTAAATAAAAATCCCCCGTCTTTCAGCCCCCGCGCGAGCAGGGTTCGCGTTCGCTCACGCGCCTATAACCTGGATCCCGCGATCGAGTCGCGGGATGACAGCATTGTTCTTTATTTTCCAGGAACTTAAAAACCTTTGTCATTCCGTGGCTCGACCACGGAATCCAGGTCATAAAAGTGTGAGCGTACGCGAACACAAATTCTAAAGACCACCCCGGCCTGCGGCCACCCCTCCACAGGAGGGGAACTGAGCACTGTTTTTAAGAACTTAAAGAACGGCCTAAGTTCTCCTCCTGTGGAGGAGTACCCCGAAGGGGGGAGGTGGTCTTTTCCCGACACCCCGCCGGTTTCACCGGCACCCCTCTTGCCAGAGGGGAACTCAACGCACCGTCATCCCGGCGACGCCGGTACATTATCTGAACTCTGAAAACTGCACTCTATAAAAAATCCCGCCCAGGGTTCACCCACGCAAACCTTGTTTGCGCGGGGGCCGAAAGGCGGGGATTTTTACACATCAAAATTATAGGCTTTGACAGATTTGACGATCGCGGCAACCAATTTATCCTGGTGCGCGGCAGATGCCAATAACTTTTCTTCGTTCGCGTTCGACAGGTGTCCCAATTCCAACAACGCCCCCGGCACCGTCGACCGCAGCACCGCAAACGGCGCATGGCGCACGCCCGGGCCCGGTTGCTGGGTAATGCTGGCGTTGCGGAATGATTTATTACATCCGGTGGCGTATTCCTCGCTCATTTCCGCAACGGCATGCTGTTGCAAGGACGAGAGCGCCACACGAATTTCCTTTTCAAAATTGGTAAAGCCCTGGACATCAATCTTGTCCGCGGCATTTTCCGCCTCGGCCAATTTGCGGGCCTCTTCGTCCGACGCCTTTTCCGACAGAGTATAAATCGAAAAGCCCTTGACCGCGCGGCTGGGGTTCGCATTGGCATGCAGCGACAGGAACAAATCCGCCTTTTTCTTTTCCGCGATAGAGGCCCGTTCGGCCAGTTTCAGGTATACGTCCGTACTGCGCGTCAGGTACGTTTGGAACCCCGCCGCGTCCAGTTGGGCTTTCAATTTCTTGGCCACCGACAGCACCACCGTTTTTTCCCGGGTTCCCCCCTTGCCGATACAGCCCGGATCCTTGCCCCCGTGGCCGGCATCAATCACAATAATCCGTTTTTGCGTGGCCGCGCGCGATGCGCCGTCATTGGCCGCCGTCACCGTAATGGGCGCCCCGGCCGCAAAATCCAAAACCAAGCGGTAATCGTTATCCCCATTGGGATCCAACACCATAATCTGATTTTTCGGGATGGTGCCGATGGATTTTGTCAATGTCGCCGTGATTTCCAGGCGATCGCCCGCCTGGGCCTGGGTTAAATTCTTGATCAACGTGTTGGCGGCCAATTTGGGCTTAATTGATGTGTTTGCGGGCGTGTTGGCCAGACTCACCACCAATTTATTTTCCGGATATGACAACGTGTACGACGGCCGCATCGCGGTTTCAATCACCAGGCGCGTTTTATTGCCAGGCTGCACCCCGGTTCGCATAGATTTTACAGAATTGCGCGCTGCAAACGCCACCCGTGGCATAAACCCGAGGGCACAGACCCCCATACCGGTAACCTTT
Organism: bacterium; assembly: GCA_014802705.1. GTDB lineage: Bacteria > Pseudomonadota > Alphaproteobacteria > Rs-D84 > Rs-D84 > Enterousia. The sequence continues at coordinate 15,831 of JAAVBR010000055.1, forward strand.
AAAAGACAGCGTCTGGATACTTTCATTTTACGCGCAAATTATATCAAAAATCGGCCCCACACGCAAGTATTCAAAAAAAATTAAACCACCGATAAACGGTGGCCGAATTTTTGGTGCACCCGGTTCGCGTGCCTCGATACGCATCAATAAAAATCACAAAAAACTCTGATTAAAAACATCCGTTTTTTGGATTTTTCTAAATGCGTATTCTCGTATTGGCACTGGCGCTATCGCTGGTGCCGATCGCGCCGGGACATTTCATAGATAAATAAAAAAATTCCCCTGATGGGGAATTTTTTATTTATTCTGGTGCACCCGGCGCGATTCGAACGCGCAATCCCCGCCTTCGGAGGGCGATGCTCTATCCAGTTGAGCCACGGGTGCAAATACGGGACCTATTATAACCGAATTTATTCAAAAATCAATCACCAAATTAAAGCCCCGTTAAACGGGGCTTTTGATCGCTTACTGCTTGCGGGGTTTAGACTGCTTTTTGAACTGCATGTCATACAGGGCGCGGTATGCCCCGCCTTCGATGCCCACCAATTCATCATGCGTGCCCATTTCCACGATTTCCCCGTGGTTGATCACCGCAATCTTGGACGCGTTGCGGATCGTGGACAGACGGTGCGCAATCACGAACACGGTCTTGTCCTGCATCAGGTTTTCAATCGCCTTTTGCACGACGGCCTCGGCCCGGTTGTCCAGGGCAGATGTAGCCTCGTCCAGGATCAAGATCGGCGCATTTTTCAAGAACGCCCGCGCGATGGCCACGCGCTGTTTCTGGCCGCCGGACAACAAGATGCCCCGTTCCCCAATCTGGGTATCAACGCCGTCTTTCAGATCCCGGATAAAATCATCCAAATAGGCCATTTTGATGGCGTTTTGCAATTCTTCTTCGGTGGCGTTTTCGTTGCCCAACATAATGTTTTCGCGAATGGTTCCGGAAAACAGGAAGTTATCCTGGAACACCACCGCAATGTTGCGCCGCAGGGATTTCAGGGTAATGTCGCGAATATCCGTCCCATCAATCAGAATCGCCCCACTGGTCACGTCATAGAAACGCGGCAACAGGCTGACCAGCGTGGATTTCCCGCCACCGGAATTTCCGACCAGGGCGATGGTTTCCCCCTGGTGCGCGGTCAAATTGATATGCTTTAACACCGGGGCGTTCGGCACATATTCAAAGCCCAAATCACGGAATTCAATCGTGGACAGTTTCCCGTCAAAGGTCTTGGCCCCCTTGCGATCACGGATGGCCGGTTCCCGCCCCAACAGGTCAAACACGCGTTCAATCGCCATAAACGACATCAAAACCGAATTATAGTTGTTCCCAATGCTCTTCATCGGGGTGTACAACATGATCAACGCGGTCAAGAAGGACACGAACGCCCCGCTGGTGATCACATTGTTCAGGATCAGGAATGATCCAAACCAAATCGCCAACCCAATCCCGAATGACAACACCACGTGCATCACCGGGGTGATCCAACGCGTGCGCTGTAACATTTTAATGCGCAATTTAAACACATTTTCCAACACGCCACAGAACTTGTTTTCCTGGCACTGTTCCAGGTTGTACGACATAATCGTCTTGTTCCCGGCAAAGGTTTCATTATACGCCGTCAACAGGGACGAATCGGCGGCGATGGATTTGCTCATCACCGCGTTCAATTTGCGGCGCACCGTCGTCATCGGCAACAGGGCCACCACCAACACCGTCACGCACACCAACGCCAATTGCCATGATGTATAGAACAGCACAAAGATCAACGAAATCGCGGTAAACAATTTCTGGACAAAGGTTTTCAGGTTATTCAGTAGGCCTGAACACGCCATATCCGCATTGTTGTTAAACATATAAATGACGTCGCCGGAATTGCGTTTGTTAAAGAAA
>JAAVBR010000056.1 GCA_014802705.1 bacterium
CGTCTGGACAAGGATAACTGGTGGTCGGCGGGCGATACGGGCCCGTGCGGGCCGTGCACCGAAATGCACTATGACCTGGGGGCGGATTTGCCGGGCGGCATGCCGGGCACCCCGGACGAAGACGGCGGCCGCTGGGTCGAGGTTTGGAACGACGTCTTTATGCAATATGACCGCGATGCGAACGGGAATTTAACGCCCCTGCCGAAACAAAACGTGGACACCGGCGCCGGTCTGGAACGCGTTGCCGCCATTATGCAGGGCGTGCACGACAATTATGACACCGATCTGTTCCAACGCCTGATGCGCGCGGTCAGCGACGTCACCGGCGCCCAACAGACCGCCGAAAACACCCCGTCGTTCAAGGTGATTACCGATCACTTGCGCGCGGTGGGCTTTGCGATTGCCGACGGGGTGATTCCGTCGAACACCGATCGCGGCTATGTCATTCGCCGTATTTTGCGCCGCGCGATGCGCCATGGGCAAATGCTGGGGCATCGGGGGGCGTTGTTGTCGAAACTGTACCCGGCGTTAATTACAGAAATGGGGGCGGCGTATCCGGAATTGGCGGCGAACCAGGCCCGTGTGGTGGAAACCATCGAAAACGAAGAAAACGCGTTTGCAGACATGCTGCAAAACGGCATGAAGTTGTTAGAGGCCGAATTGCCGAAATTAAACAACAAAACACTGCCGGGGGACGTGGCGTTCAAATTGTTTGACACATACGGATTCCCGCTGGATTTAACCCAGATGATTTTACGCGACCGCGGCATGGACGTGGACACGGCCGGCTTTGACGCGGCCATGACCGCCCAGAAAGAACGGTCCCGCGCGGACACCAAGGGCACGCGCGTTCTGTGGGAATCCCAGACCGATTTACCGGCGACCGATGATGTGGCGAAATACGCCCCGGCGGTCATGGATGCGCATGTGTTGTCCATCCTGCGCGATGGGGAATTTGTGGCATCGGCCGTTGCGGGCGACGTGGTAGAGGTGGCGTTGGACAAAACCACATTCTATGGCACCCAGGGGGGCCAGACGGGTGACAGCGGTACGTTGAACCGTGACGGCACCCCCGTCATGACCGTGGCTGAGGCTGCGCGTGCCGGTTCGGTTGTGATTCACAAGGGGACGTTGACCGCGGATTTATCGGTGGGGGATGTCGTGACCCCGGAAATCAATCCGGCGGTCCGCGCACAGACGGCCCGCGCGCACACCGCGACACATTTGTTACAGGCGGCGTTGCGCGCGGTCCTGAACGAAGATGTGGAACAGCGTGGGTCTAAGGTCAGCCCCGATTCCGTGCGCTTTGACTTTTCATTTGGGCGCGCGATGACGGCGGATGAAAAACAGGCGGTCGAAGACCTGGTCAACAAATGGATTGCGGCCGATATGGGGGTCACGCACGAAGAAATGTCGATTGACGACGCCAAAAAGCGCGGCGCGATGGCCCTGTTTGGGGAAAAGTATGGCGATGTCGTGCGCGTGATTACGGCGGGCGATGTGTCATGTGAACTCTGTGGTGGGACACACGTGCATCACACCGGCGAAATCTTAAAGGCCAAAATCAACAAAGAAAAATCCATCAGCAGCGGTATCCGCCGCATCACCATGTCGGTCGGTACCCTGGCCGAATAAAAGACGGGCGCCAGGCGCCCGTTTTTTTATGGTCGATGGATAAATCCGAATGACAGATCCCCCTTATTTTGCATTGACAATATATATATTTGTATTATAATCACAAAAAACATAAGGGGCACCCATGTACAAACATTATGCCGAAGAAGAAATCCAGACGGTCCTGGAATATGCGGCCAAGAAAACCATCGCGGCGGCATCCCGGAAATTCAAAATCCCCAAAAGTACCATTCGGTCATGGAACAAAACGCGTCATATTGTGCCCACGCGGACGTACATCATTCGCACCCAAACCGAATGGATGGAAATTCTGAAATACGCGCGGGATTTTGGCGGGCCCGAGGCCGCATCCCTGGAATACAACGTATCCGTCCCCCAGATTTGTGCCGAAAATAAAAAACTGAACGTCTATGATCCCCAACAGTGTCGCCAATTTACCGATGCCCAACGCCGCATGATGTTACGGTACGCCAACACACACGGCCTGATCAAGGCATGTCACAAATTTGGCGTGGCCAAGCAGTTGCTGTTACAATGGGCCGAAAAACTGGGCGAATACACGAAACTCAGACGGTCATATACCAAGGAAGAAAAGATCATTATCCTGACCGACGCGCGCGATCACAGCGTTGATTACGCGTCCAAGAAATATGACGTCAGCCCGCAATTGATTTGCCAATGGAACAAGATATTCAATATTTACCCCAGTCGCACCAACCGGAAATTTACCCCGGACGAACGTATCGCCTATTTGACCGAGGCCAAGAATTTGATGTTTTCAGATCCGGTCACGTATCCGACGGTGCGGTTGTGTTTTGAATATATTTATCAAAAACACAATATTCATCCCGCGCATTTATACATTTGGAACCAGAAATACGATATTGTGCCCACCCAACCCAGAATTCATGCCCCACGCCCGGTGTCCCAGGCGGAAATTGATTTGGTCAAGAATGCCTTGGCCGAAAATCGCGGTCGCGTGGCCCGGGCCGCCCGCAAATTGGAAATGACCAGCACCCAGATTCAACGCATCATTGCAGCCGGCAATCTGTTGGCGAAATATCGCTAAGGCACCCGCCCCACCCCGGCTGAAAAAAAATGGATTTTTCATGCGTTATCTGGTATAAATCCGATATGCAAACGTATGATGTCATTATTATCGGGGCGGGCGCCGCGGGATTACGTGCGGCGCGTGCCTGTGTGGGCATGGGCCGGCGAACATTGATCCTGGACATGGGGGACGCCATCGCGCGCAAGGTCCGGGTATCGGGCGGTGGGCGATGCAATATCACAAACGCGGCCGCCGCACGCGATCGATACTTTGGCCAAAATCCCGACTTTGTGCGATCCGCCCTGGCGGCGGTGACGCCCGACGATATTTTGGATTGGGCCGCCGCGCATCATTTACCTTTGATTGAAAAGGCCCCCGGTCAATATTTCTGTGCCGACGGGGCGACCGCCGTGGTCGGGGCCCTGGGGGACGATGCACGGGGCACCGACATTTTGTCCAACACGTGCGTGACGGATATGGACCGCACGGGTGACACATTCCGGATTCACACCGATCGTGGGGACATGGCGGCCCCGCGCGTTATTATCGCGACCGGCGGCGTGTCGTACCCGAACCTGGGGGTGTCCGACATCGGATACAAAATTGCCAAGAAATTCGGCCACAAAATCGTACCGCCCCGCCCCGGCCTGGTGGCGTTGGATACGGACGCGGTGCCGGCGGACCTGGCCGGCATCGGGTGGGATGTCCAAATCCATATCGGGCGCCATCATATCACAGACGCGATGATGTTTCGCCATCATGGCATCGGCGGCCCGGCGGCGTATCGGGCGTCGCTGTATGACCTGAATGACGGGATCACAATTGATCTGTTGCCGGGCGCATCGGCGGATCAATGGTTGCGCACCGCCAAACAGACATCACCCAAAAAATCGATTCAATCCATATTGGCCCAGAAATTTCCCGCCCGCATGGCGGCATGGCTATATCCGGATAAAAACACCAGAATTGCAGAGGTTTCAAACAAAATTCTGGAACAAATTGCCGCATCCGTGCACAAATTTTATATCCCGGGCGACCGCCTGCGCCGGGCGGGCTTTTCCGGGGCCGAGGTAACATACGGCGGCGTCGACACCGCCGACATATCATCCAAGACCATGGAATCCAAACTGTGTCCGGGTCTGTTTTTCGCGGGCGAGGTGTTGGATATCACCGGCGATCTGGGCGGCTTTAATTTGCACTTTGCGTGGGCCAGCGGCACCATCGCCGGCCGCAACGCCGCCCAGGCATAACACCCCCGACAAAAAAACACCCGGGATACCATCCCGGGCGCATGCGCATCGACACATCAGCGTTTCAGGCGTCCCACATCGCGGGCGACATCCCCCGACAATTGATCGACCAAACGGCCCACCGCCGTGGCATAATCGCCATAGGTATCGCCAACCGGGACACTGTAATGCACCGTCTGGGGCCGCCCCGTATGACCATCCGACAACACGTCATAGACCGCATCCATCTGCACCGACGTCCCCAATTGCCCATCCAATCGATAGATTTCAACCATCACCACACAATCCCCCGACGGCCCGCCAAAGGTGGCGTCTTTGACCACGGCATTTTCCAATTGCGTCCCCAGGTTTGTGATCAAGCGGCGCTGAATCATGGGTGACAACCCTTCGGCCCAGCGATGATCCGCGGCCACGTCAACATAAACGTCCCGCACCGTCACCATCTGGGGACGATCGATATATTCCGGAATCCGCACACGGCCCACATCCACGCGCCGGGGTGTCGCCCCCGCCCGGGCGTCATCTGACACCGCCCCCGTCACATCCCCCAGGCGATAAAACGTCGGCTGTGGGCTGCGTCCCCCGCACGCGGCGGCGATCAATGTCACAGACAAAATCAAATATTTTTTCATCTTATTTTCCTTTGATTAAAGATTCCGGATGCTGTTCCAAGAAATCCGCCAAATGGCGAATGGCATTGGCGGCCCGACTGATGTCTGAAACGGCCTGATTAAAATTATTCAGTGTTACGGCCGCCTTGCGGGAAAAATCATGACTGACCCCCACCGCCGGTGCCAAGACATCCTTAAATTCCACCAAGGTTTTGTTCAAGTTATCCACCACATCACGGATCGGAATATCCGCCGCCGTGGCCGACAACGCCGACAGGGATGACAACGCCGTCGGAATTTCCATCACGTCATTCCCCGCCGCCCCCGTCAGGGTCGTCTTGGCCGGTTTGACATCCAATTCAATCATCAATTGCCCCGTCAACAGATTCTGGTTCACCAACCGCGCATGCAGGCCGCGTTCAATCAGCCCCGCCACAATATCCCCTTCGTCCCAATGGCGATCCCATCCCGGCATCATCTTTTGAATATCATGGAACGTGATATAGACAGGAATTGTAAATTCGCGCGTTTCCACATCCGGCACGATTTCGATTTTCACCACTTTGCCGACATCAACACCGTTCAAGACGACCGGCGCCCCGATGGACAATCCTTTGATCGATTCATGAAAATACATCACATATAAATCGCGGTCCGCGCCACGCGTCCCCAACCCCAGCCCCAGCGCAACGATCATCAGCAACGCGACAATCCCCGCCACGATAAAGGTCCCAATTGTTTTCTTGTTCGGTTGATTTTTCATGTTATTGTTTTCCCCTGGTTAAAAAGTGTCGAACCGCGGGCGTCGGGGACCGCCGCAGTAAATCCCGCGGCATGCCCTGGGCCGTGATGGTTCGCGCATCGCAATCCAAGAATATTGAATTTGTCCCGATTGTTAAAATCGATTCCAATTCATGCGACACAATGACAATGGTCGTCCCCAGACTGCGGTTAATTTCCAAAATCAGATCATCCAATGCCCGCGACGATACCGGATCCAGCCCGGCCGACGGTTCATCAAAAAACACAATTTCCGGATCCAAGGCCAAGGCCCGGGCCAACCCCGCCCGTTTACGCATACCGCCGGATAACTGGGCCGGGTATAAATCCGCCGCCGCATCCAATCCCACCAAGGCCAATTTGGTATCCACAATATCGTCAATCACATCATCCGTATAATCCGTATATTCCCGCAGGGGCAACGCCACATTTTCCCCCACCGTCATGGATGTCAACAGGGCCCCGCCCTGGAACAGCACCCCCATCTGGCGCATCAACAAATCACGCACCCGTGGGGACGCCCCGGTAAAGTTCCGCCCCCCGATATGAATGGATCCCGATATCGGTTCGATCAATCCCGTCAGGGTGCGCAAGATCGTACTTTTGCCGCAACCGCTGCCCCCCATAATGACAAAGATATCCCCCCGATGAATATCAAAGGTTAAATCCCGCATCACCGGCACCCCGTCATAGCCGACGTCCAAATGGGAAACCTGAATCAAAGGAACCTTTTTCTGCGTCATATCCCCATCACCTGAAACAAGAAAGTCAGTGCGCCTGTGGCCACCACCATCCAGACAATGGATGTCACCACCGCACGGGTTGTGGCCCGCCCCACCGAATCCGCGTTGCGCCCACAATAAATCCCATAATAACATCCGCACAGCGCGATGATTAAACCATAGACAAATCCGTGGAAAATCCCCACCCAGAAATTCCCCGCCCCCAGGGCATCCCACGTATACGCCATATATTCCCCCGCCGGTATCCGAAACATCAACGTCCCAACCAACAATCCCCCGGCAATCGCCATCGCGTCCGCCAACAGGGTTAGAATCGGCATCGTGACCGCCATGGCCACCACCCGCGGCAAGACCAGGAAATCAATCCGACTGATCCCCATCACGCGCAGGGCATCCAATTCTTCGTTCACCTGCATCGTGCCAATGGACGCGGCATAGGCCGCACCGGTCCGCCCCGCCATGATAATCCCCGTCATCATCGCCCCCATAATGCGGATGGACGCAATCGCCACCAGGCTGGCCACATAGATCTGGGCACCAAACAATTCCAACTGGGCCGCGCCAACAAAGGCCAGGATCAAACCGATTAAAAAACTGATCAACGATACGATTAAAATCGCCCGCGGGCCCACCGCATCAAACGCGAACCACCAATCCACCGGGCGCGTCTGGGCATGACCGCGCAGGCCGCGCCACAAACTGGCCCCCACGCGCCCCACAAAGGCCACACCACGCCCCGCCGCCGCCCACACGCGACAGCCCCAATCCCCAATCTGATCCAACAGGGGCATCGGCACGGCCTGGTTCCCCGCCGCCGGGGCGCGATGCCCCATCAGGCGCGCCATCGTCATCACCCCGTCGGGCATATCCTGCAAGGTTACCGTCACACGGCGCCGATCCATATCCCGCATCAACGTTCGGATAAACACCAACAGCGACGCATCCCATCGCCCCAGGCCGCGCCCTGACACCACCACGGCACGGACGCGCGGATCACGGGCGGCATCGGGCACGCCCGGATATTGACGCGTCCAATCACCCATCAGATGAATGGTCAATTGTCCCCGTTGAAAATCGGTTTTTATCTGCACGATCCCCCTGCCCTGATCTGAAAATGTTTATCCCATCTTAAAACATTCATTCCGACCAATGCAAGCGGCTTTTATTTACACCACCCGGCCGATAAACATATCGTCCCGAACATCGGTCAATTCAACATCGCAAATCGTGCGGGATACAATCGGCGCGCCCACAATCCGCACCGGCATGTCATGCGGGTCACGCGCCATATTGTCATTTTCGACCAAGACCGACACCACCTGTCCCACACGCGCCGCCATCCATGTGGCGCGGGCCGCATCGGCCACGGCCATAATTTGATGCACGCGTGATTTGGACGTGGCGCGCAACACCTGGCCCGGCATATCGGCCGCGGGTGTGCCGGGACGCGGCGAAAACGGAAAGGCATGAATGCGCACCACCCCCAATTCCCGGGCCAGTTCCAATGTTTCACGGAACAATTCGTCTGTTTCGCCGGGGAATCCGCAGATAATATCCCAACTGAATGTCACGTCCGGGGCCGCGGCCACAATTTGACGCACCATGTCCGCCGTGTGCCGCCGCCCCATGGCGGCCAAGATCGGATCCGATCCCGCCTGCATCGATAAATGTAAATGCGGCATCATGCGCGCATCGCGGTGCATTAAATCAATAATATTGAAAATCTGGGGCGACGCCGGATCCATGGACGACAGGCGCAAACGCTGAATTTCCGGCACATCCCGCAACAGGTCCGCACACACATCCCCAATCAAGCGCCCATCGCGGGCGTATGACGCACTGTCCACGCCGGTCAAGACCACCTCATAAAAGCCCGCCGCCACGGCCGCGCGCGCGTCCGCCACAATATCGGCATAATCAAACGACACCGACGGCCCGCGCAGCAATCGCGTCACGCAATACGCACACGCGTGGTTGCAGCCGTTTTGAACCTGAATAAATTTCTTGGACAGGTTATTTTCACGCGGCAACGCCCCAATCATGTCGGGGGTCGCCATGCCACACGGCACGGCACGCAGCCCGCGGACATAGGCATCCAAATTCCGCTTGTCCTGGTTCGCAATCACAATGGCGTGGGGAATATCCCGAAACAGGTCCGGATTGCGCGTCGCCGCACACCCCGTGATAAACAGGGGCACATTCGGGTTTTCCCGGGCGATTTTACGAATGGACTGGGCGGATTGGCGCTCCGCCTCGGCTGTGACGGCACAGGTATTGATCACGATGCCCGCGCCCACATGGGGGGCCAGCATGGCCTGGATCTTTTCCGATTCCAACGCGTTCAGGCGACACCCAAAAGATAAAGTTTTTATATTTTCCACTTGCATTTTTCCCATCTATGGGGCATTATAACGGGGTTTCGAATGATTTCAACAAAGGAATTTATGATGGCCCGTACGACGAATTCAGACACTTTACCCTATGTAGACAGTCGTTTTGAACTGGGGATGTTAGCGTCCCAACGCGTTCGCGATCTGAATGGGGGTGTGGAATCTGTTGTGGACAAAGACGACGATAAACTGACGGTGGTTGCCCTGCGCGAAATTGCCAGCGGCAAATTGGACATCGCCACGGTGCGTCATGAATTTGTTCAATCGTACAAAGAAAATCCGGTGTCCGACGCCACCGAAGAATCGTTAGAGGTTGAAAACGAAGATCCGATGCTGCGCGAAATTGACGCAGAATTGGAAAACGCGTTGGTAGATGATGCCGACGATGATGACACGGCCACCGATGAAGAAATGGACGCCACCGCCGAAATGGCAGACGTCGCGGCCGAATAAGAACAAGACACAAGACCCGGAGACGTCGCATAGTTGGTCTAGTGCGCTACATTGGAAATGTAGTATACCGGCAACGGTATCAAGGGTTCGAATCCCTTCGTCTCCGCCAGGAATTAAAATCTTAAAACCACCCGAATGGGTGGTTTTTGATTTTAACGGGCGGGACGAAGGGATACGTGTTATGCCGATACAATCGGCATAACACGAATACGAAGACGAACAATTTTACAAAAATCCAAAAAACGGATGTGGTTAATCAGAGTTTTTTGTGATTTTTGTTATTGTTTGTCGAGGACAGGAATTCGTCTCCGCCACTAATAATAAAAATGCCCGGTCGGACATTTTTATTATTATCCGCGTCGGCGCAAGCCAATCCCTTCGTCTCTGATTTTAACGGGCGGGACCACAAAAAAATTGACATTTAACATTCCTAGTGCAACAATACCCCTGAAAGTGAAAGTTTTGCAAATGCTTCACCCCATATTCAATCATAGCATACAAAACTGAACCGAAATATTTAAACCAAAAGGAAAACAGATGGAATATCCACAATACTTTGTTGCATTAGTCAAAGCAACATACCCCAAAAGCCCGGATTTGCATAAAGCCTTGGACAAAGGCAGCGAAATTGTGGGGCGTTATCTGGACGACTCTTCGGTTATTAAATTGCAAAAAAACACCAGTGCCCTTAACCGGGTCAAGTTCGAACTTTACAATCTGTGGTTGGAAATTTACCGCGAACAAAAGCGCTAGTATTCTAAACCACCCAAATGGGTGGTTTTTGATTTTAACGGGCGAATCTGCCGACACCGCGCCCTGCGGCCACCCCTCTACAGGAGGGGAACTTTTCCCAGGCTTGTCGTCATCCCGGCGAAGGCCGGGATCCATTGTGATCCGTAGTATTCAAATTTAAATTCTTAAGCACTCTTGTCATTCCCGCGTAGGCGGGAATAAGGTCTACTAACCTAAGGCATCGTGC
>JAAVBR010000057.1 GCA_014802705.1 bacterium
AGCAACCCGGACACCCAGTACGACAATTTACGATATTTCATAAAGTGGAATTTCATGATCATACTCCTTTTGGACCGGCTTACTTTTTAATAAACCAAATTTTCTTGTTATGGCCGGCCATATACCAATCGATCAAAACCTTGGACAGCATCAGGCACGTAAACAATGTCGTGATCACCCCGATCGACAGCGTCACCGCAAACCCGCGGATGGGACCGGCGCCGAACTGGAACAAAATCAACGAACAGATTAAATTCGTTAAATTCCCGTCCAAGACCGTCTTGGTCGACCGATGGAAACCGTTGTCCACCGCCCGCAGGGTCGTCGCGCCCGCGCGCACTTCGTCACGAATACGTTCATAGGGCAAGATATTGGCGTCCACCGCCATCCCCAGCGTCAACACAATCCCCGCGATCCCCGGCAACGTTAATGTCGCCCCGAACAAGGCGGACACCCCGATAATCATGGCCAAATTCACCAGCAACACCACATCGGCAATCACCCCGAACGCGCCATAGCACAGGATCATATATAAGATAACAAACAACACGCCGACGGCCGATCCCACCTTGCCTGCGGCAATGGTGTCTGCCCCCAGGCCCGCGCCGACGGTGCGTTCTTCGATCACGGTCAGCGGCGCCGGCAACGCCCCGGAACGCAGCAACACGGCCAAATCCTGGGCCCCCTGCAGGGTAAAGCCCCCGGAAATCTGGCCGCGCCCGCCCGGAATTGGTTCCCGGATCACCGGGGCCGACAACACGCGGCCATCCAACACGATGGCAAAGCGTTCCCCCACATGTTCGGTCGTCAATTTCATAAATTTGCGCGCGCCGGTTGTATCAAAGACCGTCGTCACCACCGGCATGTTGTTTTGATCATGCGCGGCCTGGGAATCTTTCAGGGATTCCCCGGACACCTCGACCCGGGAATAAACCGGAATCTTTTGGTCCGGCGCATCCATGTGCGGCAAAAATTCCGTTCCGGCCGGCGCATGCGCCGCCGCCATTTGATCCGGGGTCACACTTTCGTTCACCAAATGGAATGTCATTTTGGCCGTTTGCCCGATCAATTCTTTGATCCGTTCCGGGTCGTCCACCCCCGGCAATTGGATCAAAATATATTTGCCGCCCTGGCTCTGGATAGACGGTTCCTTGGTCCCCAGCGCATCGATACGCCGCCGCACGATTTCGATACTGCGCGTCAAGGCATCCGACACCATTTCCGATTTTTGTTTTTCCGAATACGACAACCGGATCAATCGCCCATCCGTCGTAATGTCCACCGAATTGCCCAACAGGCTTTTTAACCGACCCTTGGCCCGGCTGACATCCGCGGCATCGCGCACCGCAAAGGACACCGTCCCGTCGCTTTTGCGCAAATTGGAAAACCGGATCACCCCTTTGTCGCGATCAATCAAGGCCCCGCGCACATCGTCATAGAGCTGATTGGTCTTTTCCGCAAACATGGTTTGGGTGTCGACCTCTAACAACAACTGGGCCCCGCCCCGCAAATCCAGCCCCAACGGGATCGGTTGAATCCACGACGGGAAATACCGCGCGGCCGACGGCAACATCGTCGGCACCGCCAACAACACCCCAAAGACCGCAACAAAAATAATGGCCAATTTCTTAAACATCTTTCTTATACCCTTATGTTATTCTACGGACGCCACGGCGTTTTTTGATACCTCGATCACAACGCCTTTGGCAATTTCCAATTCGATGGTTTTATCGCCGATTTTCTTGATCGTGCCATAAATGCCGGCGGCCATCACCCGATTGCCCACCTGCAAAGATGCGATCATTTTCTGATATTCGGCCATGCGCCGTTTATTCGGACGCACCATAAACACATATAAAATCCCCAACACAATCAGGCAATACGCAATCATGCCCCACGTATCGTTCACCGGGGCGACGGCGGCGTCCATGACGGCCTGACCAACCTCTGCTGTGGTATCCATGATAAAACTCCTTTATATCCTTGTTCTTACTGTCATACGCAATCTTAGTAAAAAAAACGGCGCGCTGTAAAGGAAATAGTGCACCCGTTAAATCCGTTCGAACATCGCGTCCAATTCATTTAATGAAATGACTTTATAGACCGGGCGCCCGTGATTGCATTGCCCCGCCCGCGGCGTTGATTCAATGGCGCGCAGCAACGCGTCCATTTGGGCCACGTCCAATTTTTGCCCCGCCCGCACCGAATGATGGCACGCAAACGTCGCCAGTTTCAGATGCAGCCGTTCCCCCAACTGTACCGAATGGTCATTGGATCGAACCTCGTCCGCAATGGTCCGAAACAGGGACACCCAATCCAGGTCCCAATCGGCGGGCTTTTCAAAAATGGCGACGGCGTCATCGCCAAAGGCCTCTATCACCAGACCGGCCGGGCGCATATCGTCCGCCACAGACAGGACGGCCGTCGCCTCTTCCGGGCGCAAAGACACCACAATCGGCGTCAACAGGGGTTGGGTCTTGATCGTGCGGGTGCGCAACTGTTCATAGACAATGCGTTCATGGGCGGCGTGTTGATCCACCAGGACCAAGCCGTCCGCATTTTCCGCGACAATGTATTTATGGCCGATTTGCCCCACCACACGCCCCAGGGGCCGTTCATCCCACGTGGGCGCATCATCTGACACGGGCGCCGGTGTGGACGCAGGCGTCGGTACCGATACAGGGACGGACATCGCGGTATCCGGCGCGGGCCGCACCCCAAACACATCCGCCAAGGGGGATCGCGCCGCCCGGGCATGCACCCCAAATTCCATCGGCACCGCCCGCGGTATTTCAAAATTTTGCGGTGTGGGTTTCGGGCTGTATACGGGCATTTCCGGCGCATGGGCCGATTGGGATGCCGCGGGCATCGCCATTGTTTCGGCCAATCGCGTCCGCAATGTTTTAATGATAAAACTGCGGACGTGGGCGGGTTCTAAAAAATGCACCTCGGTCTTGGCGGGGGAAACGTTGACGTCCACCGATCGGGGATTTACCGTTAAATACAGGGCACAGACCGGAAATTCCCGCGCATGCATCACATCCATATAGGCCGCACGCAGGGCGCCGACCAAAACCTTGTCCCGGACGGGGCGACCGTTTACAAACAAATATTGATCCGCACTGGACGCACGCCGCAACGTCGGTTCGGAAATAAATCCTGTCAGGCGCATCTGATCATCCGACGACGAGGTTGCATCCACCGCCAACAGGCGTCCCGCACAATCGGCCCCCACCACGGCCACCACGCGGTCGGCCAAATCTTGGTTGGATGGGAAACGCCATTTGTCGTTCAGGGTAAATCCCACGTCGGGCCGCGCCATGGCCAATGTTTTGACCGTATCGGCGACCGACATCATCTCGGCCCGATCGGTCCGCAAAAATTTTAATCGGGCGGGCGTCTTGCCAAACAGATTCTTGACCCGAATGCGCGTGCCGCTTTCCCAGTCACTGGGGCGTACATCCATCGTGTCACATGTCAATTGCCACCCGTGATCCGCCCCGCGCAGACACGTATCGATGGTCATATCCGATACAGACGCGATGGATGGTAACGCTTCGCCCCGGAAACCCATAAAATTGATATTCAGCAAATCATCATCGGGCAATTTGGATGTGGCGTGCCGCTGAACACAGCGGGTCAGATCATCCGTCCCCATCCCCGATCCGTTGTCAATCACACTGATCATCGTGCGCCCGCCGTCGGTCACATCCACGACAATCTGGGTGGCCCCGGCGTCCAGCGCATTTTCCACTAATTCTTTGACCACCGACGCGGGACGTTCGACCACTTCGCCGGCGGCGATTTGATTGATTAAAAAATCGGGTAAAACGCGAACGGGCATCGGAAATGATTTAGTCTTTAAATTTGACTTCCAAAATCTCGTACTCTTTTTCCCCGGCGGGCAGACGCACCACACACGTGTCACCAACGCATTTGCCAATCATGGCGCGTCCCACCGGCGATGTGCACGAAATCACCGTGCGCCCGTCGGATTCCACATCGGACAAGATCCGACATTGCATCCGATTGCCATCTTCATCTTCGGCCACGACGCGCGCGCCAAAGACCACCCGATCGCCGGACAAACTGTCCACATCAATGACCGACGCGTTTTCCACGATATTTTCGATAAAGCCGATACGCTTGTCGATCTGGCGCTGCTTTTCCTTGGCCGCGCTGTAATCGGCATTTTCCGACAAATCCCCCAGGGATCGCGCCCATTGAACCACTTTCAGGATTTCGGGGCGTTGCACCTCTTTCAAATCCTTTAATTCTTTGATCAGCGCGTCAAACCCCGCGCGTGAAATTGGTTTTTTCTCCATTTTTATATCCTGTCTGTTCTATTGCCCCTAAGTATTCATTTTAATTTTGCAATTGTCAATCGAACAGGCTATACTTTTCATTGATATGAGTATTTTGACACGATTTTTAATGCGGCGTTTCTTTGGCGGGGTGGGACTGGTCATGTTGATCGTCTGTGGGATTATTTTCGCCGTGACCTTTGTCGAACGCCTGCCATCGAATCCGACCGCCGTGGCCGCCATGGCGGAATCCTGGGTGCGCCTGTTGGAATATGTGCCGCTGTTTTTGCCGTTGGCGGTGTTTATGGGAACCCTGGTCGCGGCGTATAATTTAACGAAATCCACGGAAAGCATTATTGTTTCCAGCGCGGGCCTGTCCCCGTACCAGGCGGCGCGTCCCTTTTTGGTGGGGGCGGCCTTGATCGGCCTGTTGGCGACAACGGTGGTCAATCCCTACTCGGTGAACCTTAGCATGCGCAACATCAGTGCGACGCACCTGAAACTGGTGGACAACGCCATTTGGCTGCGCGAGGCGTCCGACACCGGCTACATCACGCTGCGGGCCCAACACATGCGCCCCGTGGGGGATGATTTGATGTTCGGCAATGTGTTGATTTTTACCCAGGGGGCCGATTTTCACGTCACCACCCGGGTAGAGGCCCCTGAGGCACGCCTGACCGATAACGGCCTGCATGCCGATGCGGCGACCATTTGGAATGAAACGGGCACGGCCCGCACCGGCGCATGGGATATGACGACGCGCCTCAATCCCCGGACGGTGTTGGATCGATACCTGCAACCGGACCAGATTTCATTCTGGGCACTGCCGGGCTTTATCCAGAAAATGGAATCCATCGGCGTGCCGGTCCGTGGCCATTGGGTTCAGTTCTGGACACTGCTGTTCCTGCCGCTGACCATGATTGCGATGGCAACATTGGGGGTGGCATTTTCCCAAACGCGTCAACGGCGCAATTACAGTTTTGGGGTTAAATTCGGCCTGGGGGTCTTGACGTGCTTTGCGCTGTATTTCCTGTTGAACATGTTCAACGCCCTGGGGGCGACGGGGGCGTTACCGCCGCTGTTGGCGATTATTGCGCCGCCCCTGATTATCATTGCGGCGGCCGGCACATTTATCGCCAGTTTTGATACGATTTAACCACAGACCAAGGAAACATCATCATGCCAATCAAAAAGAAAAATACCAAACGTACGCAAATTATTTTCTGGGCCGTGATCGCGGTGATCGTGATCTTGATGATCATTTCGTTCAGCCCTGTTCGTCAAATGACCGAAATCGTCCTGTATCCATGAATTATATCGAGATTTATTTAGAGGCCCTGGCCGCCGAAAAGGGGCGCGGCATGCGCACCCTGGAAAGTTACGGACGCGATCTGCGGGCGGCGGCCGAACAAATCGGGGATTTAACCACGGCCACCGCGGCGGATTTGGGGGAATATTTGGCGCACCTGCACGCGCGACCGTCGTCCATCGCGCGCAAGGCGTCATCCCTGCGGGGGTTTTATAAATTTTTAATGCTGGAAAAAATCATCACCGTCAACCCGGCGGCAAATTTAGAATTGCCGAAACGGGAGCGGGCGCTGCCTAAATTTTTAACCACGGATGAAATCGATCTGTTGATTTCGTCGGCGGGGGATGTGCGGCATTCGGTACGCCTGCGCGCGATGATTGAATTGCTCTATGCATCCGGGCTGCGCGTATCGGAACTCTGTGAATTGCCGGTGACGGCCATTTTGGGGGATCGATTGCTGATTCATGGCAAAGGCGCCAAAGAACGCATGGTGCCCATGCATGACGGGGCGATTGCCGCCCTGAATAAATGGATGGCCTTGCGCGACGGGGACAGCAAATATGTCTTTCCCTCTACCGGTCGGTCGGGGCACATTACCCGCGATGCGTTTTTTAAAATCTTGAAAAAATGCGCGGTGTTGTCCGGCATTGATCCCCAACGGGTCAGTCCGCACGTCCTGCGCCATTCGTTTGCGTCGCACCTGTTGGCGGGGGGCGCAAATCTGCGGGCGATTCAAACCATGTTGGGGCACGAAGACATCGCGACCACCCAAATTTATACGCACGTGATGCCGGAAAAACTGGTTCAAACCGTGCAGACACATCACCCCTTAGGCAACGGAAAGTTTTAACAATCATGATAAAGAAATGCGATCATTTGGGATGCACCAAGGCCGGCACATGCCGCGCGCCAAAAACGCGCGACCTGCGTGAATATTGGTGGTTTTGCCGGGAACACGCGGCCGAATATAACAAGAATTGGAATTATTACGCCAACATGACCCCGGCCGAGATTGAGGCCGACTGGGAACGCCAAACGTTTGGCAGCGCACATACCGACCGCCCCACGGGCGATGCCGACGCGGCCAAATTCATCCACGATTTTGTGATGGGACGCATGGGTGGCACGACACGCCCCACCCCCAAAAGCACCCCTGCCCCGATTTCGGCGGCCTTGAAAACATTGGGATTGCCGGTCACGGCCACATGGCGGGATGTGGGGGTGCGCTATCGCGCCTTGGCCAAGAAATACCATCCCGACACCAACACCGCCCCGGACGCCGCGGCAAAATTTACCCAGGTTTCCGCCGCATACGACACGTTAAAGAAATATTTCACGGCCAAATAAATCCCCCTTGCCAAAACCGGCTGTATGCGGTATAATCCGTGGGGTTGGGGGTAATTTTACTATGCCTAATCCAAAGGGACGTTTGCATACGACAAAATTCCCAAAATAAAAATCCCAGATTTCCGCACTTTTTTCCTCCGTTTTTATGCCTAATCCAAACGTCGGTTTGTTTGCGGCATTTTGCGTTACGCCGGCCCACGCCGCCTGTACCACAAATGAAACTGGGAGTTATACGTCATTACAGGATATCATACAGGTGGGCACCATGAATGCAACGGGATCTATTGAACGTTCGTGCACCGGTCAAACCGACGGCACGGGAATCTTTACCTCAACCTTTTGCCCCAAGGTGAACATTGAAACCTTTTGTGGCCAGGGCCCCGATAATTCCATTGAAAAGCGTGGGGTTGATGAATACATTGCTTTGGGATATGCGGACGACTTCTATGGGAACGCCCTGGGCTTTAAACCCAGCGGGACGGTTGGCGAATATTGCTATGCCCGGATTTCATCCATCATAAATTATGAAAACGATAATAAAACAACCGCGCCCAAGAATTCCACTATATGGGCCGTCATTGATCCCGATGGATGGTTGTCTGGTTCCGCATTTTGGGAACATGTCCGGGGATTTGGGGACATGACACAATGCCAAGACTTATGCAGAAATCTGATGTTGATGCGAATGGATGAAGGATTTCCCATTAACGTTTTGTTAAATATATTTCTTGCAAATTCGTAAAAATCCCGGCGTTTGCCGGGATTTTTACTTAT
>JAAVBR010000058.1 GCA_014802705.1 bacterium
CAGTATATCTTGGATGATTATGGGTTACCGATTTTGGAAACCGTGTGCGCCCATAACGAACATGTGACAGATTGGTTAAAGGAAGCGACCTGGCAATCATTCGGGTTGCATCTGGGTGTGAAATACGCGTTTTAATTTAAAACCAGGGTGAAATACAATGACACGGTATATGGCCCGTATGGCGGCCACGGTATTTTTATGTTTAACCCCCATCGCGGTTCGGGCGGATCGCGGATGCTTTGACATGAAACGATGGGATGCGATTTTGGCGGATGTGCGGGCGTCGGCCGCCGCCCAGAATGTGTCGGACAAAACCATCAATGCTGTGGTGAAAGCGCCGGCCTTTATCCCGTCGATTGTCAAAAGTGACGCCAACCAGGCCGAATTTAAATTGACGCTGGATCAATATCTGGCGCGGACGGTCAATTCGACGCGGATTGCGACCGGCAAAAAAAAGGGTGCCGAATATCCCACAATGTTATCCCGGATAGAGGCGAAATATGGCGTCCCGCGGCATGTGATTTTGGCCTTTTGGGGGTTAGAATCCAATTATGGTGCGATCAAGGCGCGGCATAAATTAAGCGATGCGTTTTTAACCCTGATGTACGAAGGGCGGCGCGAAACGTTTTTCAAAAATCAATTGATTGCCCTGATGAAGACGGCGTCGAAAAGCGATCTGGATATTGCCGGTATTTACGGCAGTTGGGCCGGCGCCATGGGGCATTTTCAATTTATCCCGACGACGTTGGAACAATATGGGGTGGATTTTAACGGGGATGGCAAAATCGATATTATCCACAGTGTGGGCGACGCCATGGGCAGTGCGGGCAATTACCTGAATCGTCTGGGGTGGAATTCGGGCGAACGGATTGTGCGGCGCGTGGTGGTGCCGGCGGATTTTGATCGGGCGATGTTGGCGGGGGATGTGAAACGGTCCCTGGCCGAATGGGCGGCGATGGGGGTGACGAACCCCGACGGATCGGCGTTGCCCGTGGCGGACATGACGGCCGGATTGGTGGCCGATGTTCGGCAATGGAATACGGCGGCCGCGGCGGCGCCGGCGGATGACGGTCTGGATACCGATGTGGCACCGCGTCCGGTAATCGTGGCCTATTTAACCTATCCCAATTTTTATCGGATTAAAAAGTGGAACAGTTCCAATTGGTACGCCATTGCCGTGGCGACATTGGCCGATGAATTAAAATAATAAAAACATTGCGAAATCCCGGGTTGTTTGGTATTGTATCCTGTGTCTATATATTAAAGGATGTATAAATGGGTATAAAAGTTCGTGACTATGAAGTCCGATTGACCAGAAACAAAGAAGAACGGCGCCAGGTGCGCGCGTTGCGCTATGCCGTCTTTGTCGAGGAAGAGGGGGCATCCGCCACCGAAGAACAAAAAAATCTGCGCGAAGAATACGACGCCTATGACACGTTTGCCGAATATATGGCGGTGTTTCATCAGGGGAAAATCGTCGGAACCTATCGCATTATCGATCGGGCGGCGGCCGAAAAAATGGGCGGATTTTATACCGAATCTGAATTTAATATTTCGAAAATTAAAAAGGCATCCGGCAATATCGCCGAAATGTCCCGGGCGTGCGTGGACGCGGCCTATCGCGACAGTGGTTTGGTGATGCGGATGTTGTGGCTGGGGCTGGGCGAATATATTGCCAAGCGTCAGATTGCGATCCTGTTTGGGGTTGCGTCGTGGGTGGGGCAAAATCCGGTGGATGCGGCCCAGGCGATTTCGTATCTGTATTACAATCATTTGGCACCGGCCGGTTTGCGGCCGACCGTGTTGACCGATAAGTTCGCCGATGGTGTGGATCGTCGTTTGGGGCAAATGAATATTTTGCCGCGCGCCTTTGTTGACGAAGAACGTGCGCGCCGTGAAATGACACCGTTGATCAAGGGCTATCTGCGGTTGGGGGCGACGTTTGGCAAAGGGGTCTTTGTCGATGCGCCGTTTAACACGTATGACGTCTTTGTGATGATGCAGACGAAAAAGATCGATGCCGCCTATCAAAAACATTTCGCAGGCAGTGAAAACGCCTTTGATCATTTGGGCCTGAAAGACGGGGCGATCAAGACGCTGGGGAAAATTGTTTTATTCCCGGTGACGGGGCCGTATCGGGCGTTGCGTGCGTTCGGATCGTTCCTGATGCGTGAAGACGTGGGGGATATTGAATATATCGACGACGCCAAAAACGCCGCCGATGATGAATAAGGGGACCGCCACATGGCCCGCGTGATCCGTCAAAATTTTTTCAACACGATTTGGGGATCGATCAAGTTCGCCGTCTTTTTGATGGCGATCGTTGTTCAATTGCCGATCGTGTTGTTGGTGCCGCGCGGGCGGATGGCCACGGCGTATATGCGCGTGTTTATGGTGATCCTGATTTTTATCGCCGGGATTCGCGTGCGGCGGCACGGCCGGTTGACATCGGCGCGGCCGTTGTTGGTGGTGTGCAATCATATCTCGGTCTTTGAATTGGCAACGTTCCCCGTGGCCTTCTGCGGCAGTTTTTTTGGCAAAAAAGACATTGAACATTGGCCCTTGGTCGGGTGGGTCGCGAAAAAGTTTAATGTGATCTTTGTGGATCGGCGGCCTGCACATGCGCGTGATGCCTTGCAGGCGGTGCAACAACAAATGGCCCGCGCCACGTATCCCATGGTTTTGTTTCCCGAAGGTACCACCACCAACGGCGCGTATGTAAAGGCCTTTAAAAGCACGCTGTTCAATGTGGTGGAAAATGCTGATGTCACGGTTCAACCGGTGGTGATTCATTATCGGCATCGCGATGGCACGCCCATATCCAACGACAACCTGGCCCAGCATTATGCCTATTTTGACAATGCCAAACAGGACATGGGCCCGCGCGCGTTGCAGGAACGGTCCTTGGTGGCCCAGGTGTTTCATATCATGGTTATCGGCGGGTTTATGGTGGAATTTACCGCGTTGCCGCCGGCGTCGGTTGGGGGAATGGATCGCAAGGAAATTGCCCAACACCTGCATGACGACATATCCAAAACATATATCGAATTACAAGACAAAAGAAGTACGAAATGAAAACAGCAATTACGCCGACCCGTGCGGAAAATTTTAGTGAATGGTATCAGAATTTAATCGCGGCCGCCGATCTGGCGGAAAATGCCCCGGTGCGTGGCTGCATGACGATCAAGCCCTATGGCTGGGCCATTTGGGAACTGATGCGGGATGAAATGGATCGTCGTATCAAGGCGCAGGGCGTTTTGAATGCGAATTTCCCGTTGCTGATCCCAATCGACTTTTTTAATAAAGAGGCAGAACATGTCGCCGGCTTTGCCAAAGAAGCGGCCGTGGTCACCCATTATCGATTGAAAATGATCGATGGGGTTTTGCAGCCGGATCCAGAGGCAAAATTGACCGATCCGTACATTATTCGACCGACGTCGGAAACCATCATTGGCGAAGCGATGTCGCGCTGGGTCCAATCGTATCGTGATTTGCCGATGAAATTGAATCAATGGGTGAACGTGATGCGTTGGGAAATGCGGCCGCGTATGTTCCTGCGGACATCTGAATTTAATTGGCAAGAAGGCCACAATGCCTTTGCCACCCATGAAGAGGCCAACGCCGACGCGCGCAAAATGCACGCGGTGTACGCGGACTTTATGCAGGATGTCTTGGCCATTCCGGTCATCCGCGGGGAAAAAACCCCCGAAGAACGCTTTGCGGGTGCCGATCATACGTACACGGTTGAACAAATTATGCAAGATGGCAAAGCCCTGCAGGCGGGCACAGCACATGATCTGGGACAGCATTTTGCCAAATCATTTGGAATTCAGTATCTGGGGACGGATGGCCAATTGCATCATGCCTGGACGACCAGTTGGGGGGTGTCCACCCGTATGATGGGGGGATTGTTCATGACGCACGCCGATGATGACGGATTGATTTTGCCGCCGGCGGTCGCCCCGTATCAGGTGGTGATTATCCCCATCAGTCGTGACGAAGGCGCCGCCGAATTAAATGCCTTTGCGGAAAAGTTGGCCGATGATTTACGCGCCGCAAATGTTCGTGTCTTGGCGGATACATCCGATATGCGCGCCCCGGATAAAATGTGGAAGTGGATCAAGCGCGGTGTGCCGTTACGTGTGGAAATCGGCGCCCGTGAAATGGCGGATGGGATGGTTACCGTGACCCGGCGCGATCTGGGCAAGGCGTCCAAGCAAACGATTGATGTCGCCCAATTTGTGGCGGCCGTTCCGGACATGCTGCGTCAGATTCAGCAGGATATGTACGCCGCCGCGGCCGCGCGCAATCGGGATATGATTGTAGAGGTCACGGATCTGGATGCCTTGGAATCCGAATTGGCGTCGGGACGTGTGGCGTTTTTCCGCCTGAAATACGATCAGACATTAAATGAACGATTTGATGCCTTGATGGAAACGTACAAGATTTCACGTCGCTGTTTGGATGATGCGGATCCGGCATATGTCTTTGTGGCAAAATCGTATTAAAAAACGGGGCATCGCCCCGTTTTTTAATGATTCAACATATCCAGGAGCCAATCACTGGCCAGATGGGAGATTTGTTGCATCCGCTGATAACATAAATCGTTACAGCCCTCGCTACATTTTGCGGCGCTGGCAAACGGGGTGTGTCCCGATGTTAGGGTGGCGGATGTTGTGTTCGATACGGATGCGTAACGCCAAGTGTTCCTGGTCGTTCTGTCCATCGCTTTATAAAGCTGACAATAACAATATGGGCCATCACTGGGGCCGGGTAAAGTATAGAGTTCAGCCTCGCCCCCGGTGGCGGCGGTTGAATGGCAAAGTGTATGAAATTCAACCTCGCGACAGGAAACGGATGTATACGCGCCCGTTTGATCATCACTGTCGGATTCGCATTCAAAAGATGCGATGAAATTGCCGGGTATTCCTGATCCTGATGGGGTGGTGGTACTTTCTGTCACGCCATCGGGGGCGCCGATTTCCGTAAACGTACAATGTTCCGCCGCGGCCCAGGCGCTTGCCGCAAACAAACCGACGTTTGGATTAGGCATAAAAGCGGAGGAAAAAAGTGCGGAAATTGGGGATTTTTATTTTGGGAATTTTGTCGTATGCAAACGTCCCTTTGGATTAGGCATAGTGAAATTGCCCTCTACGCCAGGGATTATACCACGTTGCGGGGATTTTTGCAATGTCTTTATCGGTCGAATGTTGCGACCAATTCCCAATGGGCGGTGCCGGGGAACTGATCCACCGGAATCACGTCCCGTGGGCAATAGCCCCCGCGGATCAATATGTCGCGATCACGCACAAATGTGGTCGGATTGCATGATACATAAATCACGCGGGGCACCGTGGATGCGGCCAATTCGCGGGCCTGGGCATCGGCACCGGCCCGCGGCGGATCCATGACGACGCAATCGTATTGATTTAATTGGCGCGCGCGCAACGGATTTTTAAACAAATCGCGCGTGGTGCCGGTCCCCACAATGTCAAAGCCATCGGCATGCAAATCAAATGTGAAATTCCCCAGGCCGCAAAACAAATCGGCCACGCGTCGGGCATCGGCGGCCCGTTCGGTCACCAGGCGCCGCAATGTGTCGGCGCCGCGGTGGCTCGGCTGTAAAAACGCGCCGGCGGGATAGGGCACCGTTGTGCCGCCAAATGTGACCGTGGGCGGGGTCGTCTGAATCACCGTGGTGCCGTTCCAGGTGACGCGAATCAGGGGCAATGCCGCCACCGCACGCTTAAATTCAGATGTAAAGTACGGCGTTGGGGATGTGACCGTTAAATCCAGGCCATTATCACATAATGTCACCAAGGCCGATCCAGATGCCCCCCACGGCAGGCGGGCGAGATTTGGCAAAATATCATTGATTTCCCCCATCAGCCCATCGCAATGCGTTATGGGGACAATATCCCGGGATCGGGGTGCCAGAAAGCCAAAGCGATCGGGCGTAAAGGAAAAATCGGCCCGGCGGCGCGGCGCGTCCAGCCAAATGGGATCGGCGTGCGGTCCGATGGCGTCCAACAGGCGCAATTTTTGTTCATGATAATTCGCGGCGGTTCGATCGAATCGACAACCGCCGCACTGATTCAAAAACGGACAGGCACACATAATCAGAAATTCACCCGAATGCCGGCGCGGAACTGATGCGCCGTTGGCGCCAGGTCGTCCAGCCCGTTAAATTTCGGTTCAAAGATATACAGATACCGGTAACCCAGATCCACCGTGAACCATTCGCCCAATTCAAAGCCAATGCCGGCCAATGCCGCGGCGGCCGGGGTGGTTTTGTTATCAATTTGAATGTGTTCCGCCGAATTAAAGGATACCCCGGCGCCCACCCCGACATAGGGCACAATGCGTTGGGTCTGGAACAGGCGGTACAGCGCGTCCATGCGCGCGTCCACAACCGCGTTGATCATCGCGACGTCGCCCGTCATGGAAAAGCCACGCCACTGGGCATCGGCGCGGGTATAATTCGCCTCTAGCCGAAAGGTGTCATAAATCCGCATCCCGGCCGAGATGTCAAAAGACGATGTGTTTTTGCCGCCGACCGACGGGATATAGGCGCTGGGCGTGCCGGCGTCTTGCCAGGCCGACAGATTATACGATGCGCCCACATAAAACCGATGGGCGCGGGCAAATTGTTCTGTGTCATTGTCCGTGTTGCCGGCGATGGGGCCGCGGGTCTGAACCCGATAGGGGACCGCCGCATTTGCCAGGATCGGCATAAAACAAAGTGTGCAGATAAGTAATTTAGATTTCATGTGTCAGTGTCCTTTGCCGTGATGCGCCGTTTAGAAATTGGCACGCATGGTTAGCATGATGTTGTTCATATTCGCGATGCGGGTGTTGTCGGATGTCCATCCAAAGCCGTCGACAATGTGCATCTGGTATTGCCAGGCCAAATCAACGCCGATCAAATCGGTGATCATGACGTTCAGGCCCGCCACCGCGCGCGGCGTAATCATCAGACCGTCGTTGCCGCCGGGACCCTGAAATTCATAGGTGCCGGCACCGACGCCAAACCCGATAAAGGGCACCAGGCGACGTTGGCGCGTGATGTCCCCCGTGCGCACCCAGCGGCGCAGCAAGTCAAAATAGAGCGTGGCCCCCGCCGAACGCGCATAGGCGCGGGCATCATCCAAATCAGAAAAACCGAACGTTATGTTTTGGAAATCCAATTCCGTCCGGACATAGGATGACAGGTTCCAGCCCAAGCCCAACTGAATCGCGTATGTGTCGGTCAATTCATATTTGGTGGCGCCGTATGTGGCGCGCGTTGACGCAAACCCCAGGGTTAAACCCGCCCCGCCACGCACGTACATGGTGGTCGGGATATACAGACCCAAATCCCCATCGGCGGCCGTATGGCGACCGCTGTAGATTTCAGAGCCCAATGCGCCGGCCGGCGCGTCGTCCACCACATCAACGGTCACGCGGGCCACGTTGACGTCTACGCCCTCTAAGATTTCGGCGCGGAACTTCTTGCTGTCATAGGCGGCGGATGCGCCCCCCATTGTTGCGGCCATGACCCCCAGGGCCACAAAAGACGATATATATTTCATCGGTTCATCCACACTTTGTTTGTCATATTCTATAAAAATTTTAACATAAAATGCAACTTGATTCCAGCCCCATTTATGCGTACCATGGGGGTATGAAAAAAAATGCGGATAAAAAAATCGCCTTGGTGGCGGGGGCGTTGGATTTGCCCTTTCATACGCGGGACGCATTGCGGCGCGCGGGGTGGGATGTTTATGTCGTGGGGCTGAAAAACTTTTATGACCCGCGGTTGAATCCCGATTTCGTGGTGCGGTTGGGCGGATGTGGGCGCGGCGCGCGGGAATTGAAACGCCGCGGGATTCGCAAATTGGTGTTTGTGGGGGCGCTGGGGCATCCGAACTTTTCGGATTTGCGGCCCGATTGGTGGACATTGACAGCGTTGATCAGCATTCTGCGGCACCAGCGTGGATATGATTCCATGGCGGTGGCGTTGAACAAGGTTTTAGAAAAGCGGGGGTTTGAAATTATGGCGGCACAGGATTTGGCACCGGAATTGACTTTTGAGGTTGCCGGGGTTCAGACAAAAAATAAACCGGGCGCGCGTGACCAGAAAGACATTGACCGCGCGATTGACGTATCACACACCATCGGGGCGGCGGATATCGGCGCGTCGGTCGTGGTGGATAAACAGGTTATCGCGGTTGAGGCCGCCGAAGGCACCGCCAAAATGTTGGAACGCGTGGTGGATATGCGGGCGACGCGGCGCCGCAAAAGTGGCGTCTTTGCCAAAATGACCAAGCCCGGCCAGGATTTGCGTATTGATATTCCGGCCATCGGGGTTGATACCGTGCGGGCCGTGGCCGCGGCGAATTTGCGCGGCATTGTGGTCAATACCCGGACATGCTTTGTGGTGGATCGGGCGGCGGTGATCCGCGCGGCGGACGCGGCGGGTATCTTTATCGTCGCGGTGGACGAATAAAAAAAATCCCGCCGTTTGGCGGGATTTTTTATTCCATAATATCGGCCAACCATGTTTGAACCATATCGGTGGCGTTGGCCGCGTCTGACCCATGAATGGCAATGCCGCGGGCATGTTTGGAATCCGGCGTCAGGCCCACAATGTCCGTATGCACGGTGCCGGCGCCGCTGCCCTCGTGCGTGTTAAAGGGGACAACCGTTTTTCCCGACAAATCCGCCGTCGTTAAAAACGTATGCACCGGCCCGGCCATCGTCCCCCACCAACATGGCGTCCCCACAAAGACCGTATCATACGCCGTCAAATCCGGCACATCTTGAATTTCGGGATAGGTGCCGTTTTCAATTTCATCCGCGGCC
>JAAVBR010000059.1 GCA_014802705.1 bacterium
CCAAAGAATATGACTATGTCGCACCCCGAAAATAAATTGAATATCCGACGCGCCCGGCCCCAAACCCTGGCCGGCGCGGTCGGGGGATTGATGCAACTGTTCGGGCGGCGCGCATCGGACGCGGATTTGGTCGCCCGATGGGACGAAATTATGGGGCCCGACATTGCGGCTATGGCCCGGCCTGGGGTCTTGCGGCCGATATTGGGGGGCAATGGAAAGATGGGGGACGGATTATCTGAAATCACATAAATAATTTTCGCGGTCCTGGAACGTTGTCTGTTGGATTTATTGGGAATTTGTGATAAGATACCGTAGTATCCCACCTGTTATTGATGCAAAACGAACAAATAAAGTTATGGAAAAAATACAAAATTATTTGGCAACACAATATCCTAACGCAGTCGTTCGATTTATTGGTGCGGGATGGGATTCTTATGCCTTTATGATTGATAATTATATTGCGCGATTTTCAAAATTAAAATCGTCCAACTATGAATTCGAAAAAAAGGTATTAGACTATATTCGTGACAAAGTTCCCGTCCCCACCCCCCGGATAGAGATTGTTTATGATGGTCCTTATGTTTATTCATTGCATAAAAGTCTGCCTGGCGCACAATGGGATCCGCATGATGTTTTAAATACATGGGATCCTAAAAAACGGATGAACTTAATCCAAGACTTTGCAGATTTTTTGGTTGCCCTGCATGCCATTGATGTGCATCAAATGCAGGCGTCCATCCCGGAATTAGAATATTTTAGTTATACGCCATATCCCGCAGAATATTTGGAATCCATTGTCCATAAATACGTCACAAAGTCTGAATTTGCCACGTTTTATCAAAAATATACACAAATGTGCCAAAACAATCGCATAACCGTCCCGGTGTTATTGCACAGGGATTATGGTGGCCACAACTGTCTGGTCGATCCCCACGGTCATCTATGCGGCGTTATTGATTTTAATGGCGTGCGCATTGGGCAACCGGATATGGATATCTTGCGCGCGGCAGACCATGGCCCGTTTCTGGATGCGGTTCGAAAAATCTATGAATCCAAAACCGGACGTAAAATCGATGTGGAACGCGGATACCAAGACCGATTTATCGAATATGTTCATGCCATCGTGCGCCTGTGGGAATCCCATAATTCCATGGACATGAAAGAACAAAGTATAAAATCTTTTGTGGATGGGACATTAAAAAGATTGTAATTTTGCATCTATCTATCAAACTTATTATTCATTGGATTGGGTGGGAATATATGATAAAATTCCCGGTATGATTTGTCGGAAATATATGATAAAATTCCCGTATGGTGACGAAACGAAAAACGGACTTTGCCCTGCCCCGAACGCTGTGGGGATTTTATTTAAAATATGCCATTGGACCGTCGTGGATTGTTTTATCCCTTTGGTTTATTTGCTTTCTGGGGTCGTGGACCATGCGGGGATTCTTTGGCCCCATGATCGACAAATGGTTTTATGCCCTGTTCCAGACCGGGCCCACGCCGCACGATATTATCCGGGCGGCCATTCCCACCATTTTGTTCTGTATGGGATTGCGCCTGGTGTGGAACCTGGGCGATGCGGTGCGGGCGTATATCAATGCCTGGTGGGGTGTAAAATATCAGGATCGCGCCACACTGATCCTGAATGAATATGTGGCCAATCAAACGATGGCCTTTCACCGGGATTCCATGCCGGGCAAACTCTATAACTACATCGGCATTATATCATCCAGTTTTCGCCAGGTGATGGATTATACCGTCTTGTTTTTATCGGCGATTTTAATCTTGCTGTTGGGGGGATATGCAATCGTCCGGACCCAGGAAATCTTTATGTATTTTATCGTCGGGTTTTATTTGATCAAAAGTATTTATATCTGTTTCATGCTGGTCCCCATTCGGCGCGATTCCATCGCCGCCACCCAATACGACACCGTGTATCAGGCCAATATCCTGGATTACATTGAAAACACGATTATCACGAAACTGTTCGGCATTAAAATAAACACGACATTGGCCGAATCCGATGAACGGCGGCAAAGCCTGAAATACAATATCCGCAAGAATTATCTGATCACATCCACGTGGGCCATCCCGAATATTATTGAGGTCTTTGTCCGCGCCATCATGATGTTTATCTGTATCCGGTCTTTTGCGACGGGCACCATTACCCTGGCGGATGCGATTTTGATCTTTGCCCTGATGGCCACGGTCAGTAATATTGTCACGCGCATCATGGACGGATCCCCCGATTTCATAGATATGTTGAGCCGGACATTATTCGCGTATCGTGAATTGGTGCGCCCGATCGAAATCACAGACGCCCCGAACGCCCCGACTTTAAGCGTCCCGCGTGGGGCGATACGCATCGATGGTGTGTCCTTTGCATATAAAGACAAGCGCGTGTTAAACAACATATCCCTAAACATCCGGGCGGGCGAATCCGTTGGCATTGTTGGGGCATCCGGCTGCGGGAAAACGACGCTCGCCCATTTGATCATGCGCTTTTACGATCCAAAACGGGGCCGCATTTTAATCGATGGCACGGATATCAAAACCGTATCCCAGGATTCCCTGCACGCCGCCATATCCTTTATTCCCCAAGAACCCACCATGTTTAATCGCACGTTGTGGGAAAACATCGGCTATGGCAAACAAGGGGCGACGATGGCGGAAATCAAGGCGGCGGCCCGGGCCGCCCAGGCCGATCAGTTTATTCGCGAATCATCAGACGGGTATGACACCTTGGTCGGGGACCGCGGCATTAAACTGTCCGGCGGCCAGCGTCAGCGTATCGCCATCGCCCGCGCGTTCTTAAAAGACGCCCCCATCTTGATCCTGGACGAGGCGACATCCGCCCTGGACAGTGAATCTGAGGCCAAGATTCAGGCCGCCCTGGCCCAGTTGACGCGGCATCGCACCACAATCGTGATTGCCCATCGCCTGGCGACGCTGAAAAACATGGATCGGATTATCGTGCTGGACCGGGGGCGCATTGTGGAAAGCGGCACACACAAAAGCCTGATCCGACGGCGCGCCGGCCTGTATCGGCGGCTGTGGGAAATGCAAAATCTGGCCTAGTCGCCCGTGGGCAGCGTTTCATAGGAAAACAAACTTATTGTAAATTGCGTGATCGTAAGATAAAATTCCCCATAAAGAGGAAATTATTCTTTTTCCTCAATACTTAGGGGGATTTTATGACTCATATCGGATTATGGGCAACAATTGATAAAATCGCACAAATTCACGGCACGTCCCCATCCGGCCTGGCCCGGCGATGCGGCTTTGACGCCACATCCTTTAACAAAAGCAAACGATGGGATGAACATGGCAAGCCCCGTTGGCCGTCCGGCAAAACATTGGCCCGCGTGATTGAAACGACGCACCTGTCCGACGAAGAATTTATTCGGATTCTAAGCGCCACCGAACGCGAACTGTCCCAACAACAAAAATCTGAATAACCTGATCAAAAAAAATCCTTGCCCTAGAGTTTACTCTAGGGTTTATACTATGCCTAAAAAAAGGAGGAATAACATGACCAAAATACTGATTATTGTCGCGGTGGCGATTGTTATGGGGGCCATCATCGGGTGGGGCCGCACACACACCTGGGACAAGACGTTTGCCCAAGATCCGACCGTCAGCGTCCAACGCGTTCATTTCAAAAATCGATATGGCGTCCCGTTGGTGGGCGACCTGTATATGCCGAAAAAGCGTTCGGCGGCGAAATTGCCGGCCATCGTCGTGGCGGGGCCCTTTGGCGCGGTCAAGGAACAGGCGTCCGGCCTCTATGCCCAGGAAATGGCCCGACGCGGCTTTATCACGTTGGCGTTCGATCCGTCATTCACGGGCCAATCCGGCGGTGATGTGCGCCGTGTGGCGTCGCCCGACATCAATACCGAAGACTTTTCCGCCGCGGTGGATTATTTAACCACACGCGCGGATGTGGATCCGGAAAAAATCGGCATTATCGGGATTTGTGGCTTTGGGGGCATGGGCCTGAACGCGGCGGCGATGGATACGCGGATCCGGGCGACCGTCACATCCACCATGTATGATATGAGCCGCGTCAACGCCAACGGGTACTTTGACGCCATGACGGCGGATGACCGCTATGCCACGCGCCAGAATCTGAATGCCCAGCGCACCGCGGACGCACGCAGTGGTAAAATTGCGCGCGCCGGCGGCGTGCCAGACGTGTTGCCGGATGACGCACCCCAATTTATGAAAGATTACTGGGCCTATTACAAGACGCCGCGGGGATTCCACAAACGGTCGGGCAATTCCACCGACGGATGGAACACGACGTCCAGTTTGTCCTTTATGACCATGCCGATTTTGGCGTACAGTGGCGAAATCCGAAATGCGGTTTTAATGCTGCACGGGGAAAACGCGCACAGTCTGTATTTCAGCGAAGACGCGTTCAAGAAATTAAAGGGCGATAACAAAGAACTGATGATTATCCCAAACGCCAATCATGTGGATCTGTACGACAATTTTGACAAGATCCCGTTTGATAAAATCCAGACGTTCTTTGAGACGTATCTGAAATAAAAACCGGGGGCACCGCCCCCGTTTTTTAATCCATTTCCCGTCCCGCTGGATGGACCATGGTACGGCTGGATGCTGCATCTTTTGACTTATTCTGAACCTTGTCCGTGGCGGCATGTAATTTTTGTTTGTGCGAGTGTTTTAGAATATGATTGGCTTGCATGAAAATCATCTCGTCACAAAAGTTCGTAAGATTAAACTGCATGCTTAATTTTTCGTTTCTTTTGATGTAGTGATTTACTTCGAACATGTATATGTCTAAATATTTGTTCAGGGCAGTTTTGGTGCGTGAACTAAATTTCTTTAGAAAATTTATGCCAGAAATTGTGAATATTTTTTCAGTGGCCTGGTCAACAGATAAACCATTTTTCAAGGTTGCGATAATCTTGTCGTCAAGATTATCTTGAATCTGGCGATAGGTTGTTGTCACATCTGATCCGTCAACACCAAAAATATCATTTAGTACCATAGAATATTTTTTCTTAAAATCTGGTGTTAATGGGCAATCCAGGTCTGTGTCAGGATAACTGGTTAACTCAGCGCGTATAAGACCTAAACTGGTCAGGAACGGTCTGTCAGAAAATTTTAGTTTGGCAAAGTCTTTAGTATACTCGTCCAGATGGTTATTCATCCATGCAATGGCTGTGGCCAGGATATAATCCGCCTCTTCTGCCTTTATATTATCTGAATCCAAAATTTCGGCCGTATAAATCACATAGTTTAGATATAAATAATACGGGTGGAGTATGTGAAAGTCATTAAAACCGCATTTAAAAAGCAGATTCCTGGGAACGGGTACAGAAAACTCAGGGGGCAAATGGGTCAACGGTTGACCGAAATCATCGGTTAATACCAAAGTCCCATATTGTTTTTTTGATTCCTGTAATTGTTTGCGAAACTCTAATATTTCCGCAATACGTGCCGCTAATTCATTTTGGAAGTTAAACAATATTTTTTGGGACGTATTTTGAAATAAGGTTCGTTTATAAATCTTTTCTTTTTCACGATGTTCCATTTCATGGGCCAAGGTGTTGCGAATATATTTTTTTGAGCGGGCAATAGAAACATTTGTGTCAGATTTTTCCAACAGATAATGCAATAGGATCATATCTGTCCGGGGATTGTATGCAGCCTCAGATTCATAATCAGCATTTACAATAACCGTATCAATTTTAACCCGGTCCATTTGGCTGATTTTTTTGATGGCACGATCGTATTCGATGTCTGTCTTGGACTGGGCATGCGCCGCCCCGCCCAGCATCAATGTCATCAACATCCACATATATAAATTTTTAACGTATTTCATGATATGAATATTATACCATAATAACCCAATTTATAGTATATTTTATTGGGAAAAAGGATATTTTATGGAAATGCTGATAAAATGGATTTTGTATGGGGTTGTCGCGCTGATTGCCGTTATTGATTTGGTTGTCTTGGTCAAGTTAATTGAATATTCCACCTGTGTTTTAATTATGCATCAACCCCCACTCGTCCCCAGTAATCGTCGCCTGCGCGCCGCGGTGGTGCAAGAAATTCATGACCATTACCCCGACGCCCGCCGTATGACAGAGGTTGGATCCGGATACGGCGGGTTGGTGCGGGCCTTGGCCGCCGCATGTCCCCGGGCGCATGTGTATGGCATTGAAAACATGCCGGTCGCGGCGTGGGTATCCCAAATCGCCGCGCTGGGGCGGCCCAACGCCCACACGGTGCATCGGGATGCGTTTGCCTATCTGGACGGGGGCGCCCGGTTTGATGTGGCGGTGGCCTATTTGGGGCCGGATTTAACGCCGCGCTTGGCGGATTATGCAAAAAATTTCCCGGTTTTGATTTCCTGCGATTTTGAAATCCCGAACCGCCGGCCGACGCGCGTGATTGATGTCGGCGGCGGATACACCCGATACCGGGGTAAAAAATATCCCCACCGGCTTTACGTGTATGAATTTTAAATAAAAACACCGGACCAACGCCCGGTGTTTTTTTATCCGATCATGTATCCACAGATAAAGACCAACACCATGGCCAGGATATAAATCCACAGCCGGCGGCGCATACTTTGTGTCATTATGTTTCCCCTTTTCCTTGTGTTTATTACCAGCGGCCCAATACCCCGGCGCATTCAATCAAATGCCCCTGCATCAGCATACTCAGGATCACACCGATACTGAACAACAGCGCAAACCCGATCAACATCGGCACACCGACGGTTTTCAGGCCTTCGACCCCCTCTTTGCCGTTGAGTTTGCCGGTGGATATAAATTCCCACGCGCTTTTGGCCAAGACAAAGCCGGCCCCCACAAACGCCAAAATGCGCAACGTTTGAAACACGCCCTGCATCTGGGCGATCAGCGCGCACAGCCCATCATTGCCGCCCGCCCCGAATGCCGGCACCACAAAAAATGCCGCACACAAAGGACCGTTTGGATTAGGCATAAAATCAAAGGGGAAAATATGCAGAAAACCGGGAAATTTAAGGGAAAAATTTTGCCGAATTTAATCGGTGGTTTGGATTCGGCATGGTTAGCAAGCCAATTATAGGCGAAAATCCAGGCCTTTGCAAGGTTTTTTGGAACAAAAAACACCGGACCAACGCCCGGTGTTTTTTTATTCGGCAATTTCGACGCTTTCAATCATCGTGCGCCGGATCGGCCCCAGGGATACAGGCTGAAAATCCGGATTGGTGATAACG
This sequence comes from bacterium, assembly GCA_014802705.1. Taxonomy (GTDB): domain Bacteria; phylum Pseudomonadota; class Alphaproteobacteria; order Rs-D84; family Rs-D84; genus Enterousia. The sequence goes on from JAAVBR010000059.1 coordinate 7,250, forward strand.
GTCCCGTCATCGTCGGGGACAATCACCGCCACCGCGTCCGGCGTGCCGGGGGCATCTGTCGCGGCCGCCGTCGCGATTGTCGCACCATAGGTCTGCATCGGATACGCCGCCACAAAGCGCGCCGGGATCGTGATATGTTCCGCCGGATTTATCCCACGGGTTTGAATCCCCATGGCCGCGGGCCGCGCCGGCGCCACATCCCCCATATTATAAATCGGCGTGATAAAGTTTGATGCCGCGGCACGCACCGCACGGGGCGTATCGCTGGCGTTCAATTGCACCACGCGCAGGGCGCGTTCACTGATCCCACTGGGGCGCAGGCGCACCAATCCGCCCGCGGTGCTGTAACCACTGGGGTCCAACAGATAGGCCGGCACGGGCCGCCCGGAATTCATCGCCCCCATGGCCAGGTTTGCCGCATCATACCCAAACGCATCCAACCGCGTCGGGGCGCGCCCCGCCACCATTTCATAGACGGCCGAAAATTCCCCCGGCATTTCCGGCAGGGTCGCCATCTTGGCCCCGTTAAAGGTCAAATCCCGCATGGCCGGTGTCCCATCCCACAGGGCGGTGGCATAAAACCGCGCGTCGCGCGCGCCCACCCCGTCATAGCGCAAAAATGACGCCAGCGTTTTGGAATCCGCCCAATCCCCCAGGAATAAAACCGCATCAAACGGCACCGCCCCCAGGGTATCGGTCTTGGATATCCGATCCAGTTGCAGGGTCAAATCATCTTTTTCCCACGCCGTCAATGTTTCGTTGGTTAAAATATCGGCCAAGACTTCGCGCGCCCGCGTGTTGGCTGCGGTTCGCGCCGCATACATCGATGCGCCGGCCGCCGCATCTTTGATGGAATCCGAATTCTTTTCCGTGTAATAGAATAATCCCGCCACCGGCACATTATACCGATCCATGGCCGTGATCGCGGCGCGCGCCATCCATCCGCCCGATGCGGTATCCGGGGCCATGATCACCACGCGCTGGGCACCGTCTGTGGCCATTTCGCGCACGATGGTTTCAATACTCTGTTGGGGCATCAGGGCCATGGTCAACACCCCGTCGCCCATCGCGGCGGCGTCCGAACTGAATGCCAAAACGGGTGTTTCCTTGGGCTTGATTTCCCGCAGGCGCCGCACATCATCGGCAAAGACCGGCCCGATAATGATTTCCGGGTGCGTCCCCAGGGCCGCGTTCATCACATCCACGCGCGACGCAGGTGCGCCCGACACGTCATAGAATGACACGGCCGCGTTATAAATCGGTCGGGCCAAGACGGCCGTTTCCACCGCCGCCCGAATGCCGCGCCCGATTTCGGCGTTTTCCCCCGACAACGGCAACAACACGGCGATGTTTTTGGTCGGCGTGTCCGGATTATATGCCGCCGCATCCGCCCCACCATACAGGGCCGTCACCTGGTCATCGGCCACCGATTGGATAACGGTCGGATCCCCGACGGTCGCATCCCCGTATTCGGTGTACCAATCCGCCTGGGGCGTACAGGCCGACACGGCCAAGACCGTTCCCGATAAAAATTTAAAAAATTTGTTCATTGGCATTGAATTATCCGTTTTATTCGGTATCATTTTACTACAAAAGGACATCAAATGCAATCAGGCTTGTACATTGTGGGAACCCCCATCGGAAATTTATCCGATTTTTCACCGCGCGCGATCGATACGTTGAAAAATGTTGATCTGATCGCGGCCGAAGACACCCGTGTTTTTGGAAAATTGGCGGCCCATTTTCATATTGAAACGCCGCGCGTCGCCTATCACGATCATAACGAACGCGATCGGGCGGATGACCTGGTGCAAAAAATTCTGGACGGCGCATCGATTGCCTTGGTCTCGGACGCGGGCATGCCGGGGATCAGTGATCCGGGATTCCGTTTAATCCGCGCGGCGCGCGCGGCGGGCGCGGCCGTCTTTGTGGTACCGGGGCCGACCGCCGCCGTGTCGGCGTTGGTCTTGTCCGGCTTTGCGACCGACCGCTTTACATTCTGTGGTTTTTTTGATCCGAAAAAGGTGCGGGCCGACAATCGCATTCGCCACACGATTATTTATTACGAAAGCCCCAATCGCATCATGGATACAATTCAAACCCTGGCGACCATCATGCCGGAACGCCGCATCGCCATCGTGCGTGAAATCACCAAGGTTTATGAAGAGGCCATCATCGGCTATCCGGCGGAATTGTTGCGTATAGAGCCGCCACGCGGCGAAATCGTGATTGTGGTGGACGCCGCCCCGGATCATCAGATGACAGACGATGAAATTCGTGACATTGTCAACGACGTGGCGGGTGGCCCCACCAAGGCCGCGGCGGCGGATTTGGCCGCGCGCGCCGGGATTTCCAAAAAGGAAGCCTATCGCCGTTTATTGGATCAAAACACAGGGGACACACATGATTAAATTTGTGGGCAGTTTTGAAACAGTCGCCGCCCTGCCCCGGACGACGTTTCCCGAATATGCCTTTGTCGGGCGCAGTAACGTCGGCAAATCATCCCTGATCAACGCGGTCCTGGGGGAAAAAGTGGCGCGCACATCCAACACACCGGGGCGCACACAGGCGCTAAACCTCTTTAACGTGGATGACCGGATGATGATTGTGGATTTGCCCGGATACGGATACGCCCGTGTTGCGCGGACGGACGCCCTGCGGTGGCTGCAACGATTGGAAGAATATTTGTTGACGCGGCGCGCCCTGCGGCGCCTCTTTATCCTGATTGATTCGCGCATTGGCGCGCGGGACAGTGATCTGGATCTGATGGATTTTTGTGATGCGCATGCCATCCCCTATCAAATTATTTATACCAAGCGGGATAAACGCGTTCGCGAAACCGACCAGGTTGAAATTCGGCACACCGACCATGGGGCCATGGTGCCGGAAATATTAAACACATCCGCCGAAAAGAAAATCGGCCTTGAAACTGTGCGGGCGGCCCTTGGACTTAAATAACCATCATTTGTTTTATGCGACAAACCCGGCGCACATGGCGGACGCCCTGTGGCAATTGATCGCGACAGACGGCGGGGCGGCGCGCCTGGCCGATATGTTGATTTTTTTACCCAGTCGGCGCGCCGTGCGCGGGGTGGAAAAAATGTTGGCGACGCGCATGGGCGGCGCATGCGTGTTGCCGCGCCTGGTGCCGCTGGGGACCGGGGACGACATGGACGATCCCGATAACACAGACACCTTGGCGAACACCGAACGCGTGGTGGTGCTGGCGCGCCTGTTGGCGGCGGACGCACATATCGGGACGATGGCGGGGGCATTACCCATTGCGCGGGATTTGGTGCGCATGACCGATTATCTGGAAAACGAAGGGATTGATATTGCCACCATCGATTGGGATAAAATCATCGGTGAAAAATACGCGCGCCATTTCCAGGCCAAGGGCCAGTTGCTGAAAATCCTGGGGGATTTTTGCGCGGCCTATAACGCGGGCCATCAAACCCAGACGCAACAACGCAACGCCGCCATCCGCGGATGGATCGGCAACATGCATCAATATGCGCGCGTGATTGTCTGTGCCTCAACCGCCAGTGTTCCCGCCACGGCCGACCTGATGGCGCACATCGCCCAATTGCCCCAGGGTATGATTTTATTTCCCGGGAAAATTGTGGACAGCGACGTGCGGGATTTGGCCTTGGCCACCAATCCCTACTACGCCGAATATTGTTTGTTACAGCGTTTGGGGCAATCCCCCGCGGACGTCATGCCGATTGACGTCGGCGCGTCCCCGATTGATTTTTTCAACGCGGCCTTTGCCAATCGGGGGACCCCCACGGGCACGCCCCCCACATGCCGATTGATCACCCCCACCCGCGAAGCGGACGAGGCCGCCGCCGCCGCCGAAATTGCCGCCCGCGCCACGGCCCAAAACAAAAGTGTTTTAATCATTACCCCCGATGCGGCGGGGAACCAGCGTCTGGCGGCGGCATTGGCCGCGCGCCAAATCCCGGCGGATTTTTCCGGCGGCACGCCCGGCACCCAATGCGCCCCGGGCCGCGCGATTTTAAATTTATTTGACAAATGGATTGATACCGACGCCGCGGCCTTTGACCGGGCGATGGGGGCCGCGAATAACGATCTGTTTCGTATGTTGGTCAATCTGATCGACACAACGCCCGATTTATTTCATCCCGCCTTTGCGGCGGATGACCCGGCGTATATGGACGTGTGGGTGGCGTTGCAAGACCTGTCGCGCTATATCACAGACAATCAGATCGCCATCAGCCTGCGTGACGCGCGCGCGTTGGTGGCCGACACGTTGGGGACGGTGTCCCTGCGCGGGGCGATGGCGGCAGACGCCCCGGTGGTCGTTTTGGGGACAATCGAATCCCGTATGCAGACGGCGGACGTCGTGATTTTAACCGGCCTGAACGAAGGCATGTTTCCCGCCCGCGGATATGAAAACGCGTGGTTGCCGCCGGCGGTTGCCGCCGCGGTGGGATTACCGCCGGCGGACCGCAAAGTATCCCTGATGGCGTTGGATTTTATGACATTATCATGCGGGGAAAATGTTTATTGGTTGCGGTCCCGTATATCGGGCGGCACCCAAACGACCGAGTCACGATTCCTGTCCCGCGTGGCGGTGGCGATGCGGCACGACATTCCGGGGGACGCCGATCTGGCACAGGCGGTGGATGCGCGTGACGCGTGCACACCCAATCCCCTGCGGATCGTGCCCCCGACGCCCCCTGCCGATCGGTCGGATATCTATGTCACCGAATTGGAATTGTTGATCCATAATCCCTATGCCTTTTATGCCAAGCATATTTTGCGCCTGCGGCCGCGGGACGATTATTGGGTGGGGCCGGACGCGCGCACGTTTGGAAACCTGGTCCATGATGTGATTGAACGGGCCACCGATTGGCGGGCCACGACATTGGTTGCCGAAATGGATTGCCGCGCCGCGGCCGCGGTCGGCGCCAACAGCGTGCTGTATCATTTCTGGCATCGGCGCTTTGCGGAAATCGCCCCCTTGATCGCCGAAACCTTTGGCGGGGATGCGGGCCATGCCGAAATTCCAGGATCCATCCAAATCGCCGGGCGCACGGTGCGGGCCCGGGCCGATCGCGTCTGGGACGGATGCGTTTTGGATATTAAAACCGGCGCTGCCCCGTCCAAGAAACAATTGATGGACGGCAATATGCCCCAGTTACCGTTAGAGGCCGCCATGCTGCAATCGGGGGGCTTTGCGATTCCCACCACCGGCAAAAGCCGGACGCCCATCATGCGCTTTTTACAATTGCGTAACCGCGATACAAAATTGATTGAATACGGCGCCGACGATACGGCCGCCATGATGACCGCCGCCCGGGGCAAGGTCTCTACCCTCTTTGGGCAATACAATCACCCGGGCGCGCCGTATGAATACCGTGAAACGAATGAGGTGAAATATCACGCCTATGATGACCTGGCGCGCCTTAAAGACTAGGCCAACGTCAGTGCCAATCCGGTGTGATCGGTGGGCTTTTCATCCAAACGCGGCGTCAGATCAATTTCGCATGATTTTAGCATTTCTTGCGCCGTACGATTTAACAGGAAATAATCCAACCGCAATCCCATCTTTTTGCCGACGGTGTCCCCCCCGCGGTATCCGTACCAGGTAAAGTCCACATCATCCGGGTGCAGGGTCCGCCACGCATCCATCCAGCCTGCGTCCAGCCACGATTGCATAATGGCCCGCGCCTGGGGCGCGGCAATGGCAATGCCGACGAAATTTGCCGGTTTCCAAACATCACGATCGGTCAACGCCACATTAAAGTCCCCGGCAATCACCACCGGTTCGGGCGACCCCAAATGGGGCGCGATATAATCGGTAAAGGCCCGCATCCAATCGAGTTTATAGGGAAATTTCGGCGAATCCACCGTATCGCCGTTCGGCATATAGGTGTTGATCAGGCGCACCCGACCGTCCACCACACATTCAATCATGCGGGACGCCGTATCCGGAAAGTTCGGCAGACCGCGCGTCACATCTTCGATAGAAAATTTGGAAAATACCGCGACGCCATTCCAACTTTTTTGGCCAAAAACCTTGATATTATACCCGTATTCATCGAATAAATTGTGCGGAAACTGGGCATCGTCCACCTTTAATTCCTGGACCAGGATGGTGTCGTATTCGCCCCGCCGCAGGATATCAATAATACTCTGTGCATGGGCGCGAATGGAATTTATATTCAGGGTCAGTATTTTCATATTTGCAATCCTTAAACAACAGGAATATAATAACGCCAGTCCAATATAAAAACAACAAGGATTTTTGATTATGAATATGTATCAAATGCTGGAAAAAACTGTTGCCCAGTATCCGGACACATTGTTCTTGGTCCGCGAAGGGATAACGTACACCGGCTTTATCGATTTGGTGCGCAAACGCGCGGCCGCGCTGCATGCGGCGGGCGTTGAACGCGGCCACATTGTCGGGATTTTATCCCATAATATCCCCCAGTTTCCGATTACGCTGTTTGCGATTTGGTATTTGGGGGGGACGGCATTGCTGCTGGATACGAATTTAACGCCGTTTGAATATGACAATATGATGACGTCGACCGATTGCCACACGGTGTGCGCGGAAAAATCGTTCTTTTACAAAACGGATAAATTTAAATTCTTTGACATTGAACACAAAGATGGCAAGGCCAACCCCGATCTGGCGCCGGTGCCCTTGGAATCGCTGGACGTCGCGACAATGTCGTTCACATCGGGTTCGACCGGCACGCCCAAGATTGTGCCGCTGACACACTTTAATTTGGTGGAATGTGCCAATTCGTTGGACGACATGCACCAATGGTTTGGTGCGGGCGACATTATGTACGGATTCTTGCCGATGTATCACATCTTTGGCTTTGCGGTGGAATTGATCGCGACCGTGCATTTCGGCGCCGGCGTGCTGTTACAGCCGACCGTCAATCCCAAAGAAATTATGGAAGACTTCAAGAAATTCCGGCCCCAGGTGATTCCGGCGGTGCCGCGTCTGTTCGAAGTCATCCGCAACCGCATCATCGACACGATTAAATCCCAGCATAAATGGTGGCTGGCGTCCATCGTGTTGAAATACGGCAAGACATTGGAAAAAATCGGGCTGGGCTTCCTGGTGCGCAAGGTGCAAAAACCAATCCTGGAAATCTTTGGGGGACGGGCGCGCGTGCTGATTGCGGGCGGCGCCGCCACCAAGCCAGAGGTGGAAACATTCTACGAACGCCTGGGGCTGAACTTTATCCAGGGTTATGGTTTGACCGAAACCGTGGGACCGATCTGCATTTCCAAGCCGGTCAAAAAACGTATCCCCTTTGCCTTTGGGGCGCCGACCACCAACAACGATTGCGAAATCCGCGACGTCAACGAAGACGGCGTGGGGGTGTTGTGGCTGCGCGGTCACCAGGTGTTTGGGGGCTACCTGAACAATCCCGACACCAACGCGGTGGTGTTTGATGAACGCGGGTTCTTTAACACCGGCGATATGGTGACCATGGATAAAAACGGCGAATTGCACTTTGCCGGCCGCAAGAAACAGGTGATCGTTCTGGATTCGGGAAAAAATGTTTATCCGGATGAGTTAGAAGCCCTGTTTATGACCATCCCCGGCGTCAAGAACGTCGCCGTGTTTGAGCACAAGGTCAAAGACAAAACCGTGGCGTACGGGGTGTTCAGCGTGGATAAAGATATGACGCTGGAAAATCTGTCGGCGGCGGTGGCCGCCGCGAACAAGCGCGTCGCCAGTTATAAATGGGTGACGCACTTTGCGATGACGACGGATGATCTGCCAACGACCAGCACCCAGAAAATCCGCCATCATATTGTGCGGCAAAATCTGATTGATGGTCAATATCCCATCCGCAAGGAATAAAATGGGATAAACAAAACGCCCCGAACCCGGGGCGTTTTTTTTGGAATGCTTATTTCTTATTTTTTTCCATCGGCGCGTAACATTCCCCATCGCCCGATTTCGGACAACAGGCAAAGTTTAACCCACCCATGTTGGTAAAGCGATCCCCACTGCAACAGCCATATTTATTGGGATAGCCGCCATCCGCACACGGCCCGTCCCCCCGCGGTGCGGGGGCATCCGGCGTGTCGGGCGCGGGCGTGTCATCCGCAACGTCCGTTTCCGTTTCGACCGCCATGGTGGCCGCCCCACGGGCGGATCCCCGGCGGCCCACAACACGCGGCATACACTGCGCCCGTTGAATGGCGCGCAGTTCCGCCAATTCGTCACCATCCGGGTCATCGGCCGATAATTCTTTGATCTGGGCGGCAATGGCCGTGCAATCGGCGCGTTCCACCACGGCCGGCGCCGTGTCATTCGCCGTATCATCGGCGTATGCCGCGCCCAGCGCCAGCATCAGCCCCATCATCACCATAAATTTTTGCATCTGATGTTCCTTTATTCGTTGATAATGGCCTGCATCTGCATAATAAATTCAATCGCGGGATTGGTCAGTTTCTGCACCTTGTCCAGGAACTTTTGTGCCTCGCGCTGCATATCCATTTTTTTATAGGCATCAATTGCATTCGGCACGTTTACAAGGACGACGTCATCGTCACGGTTGAGCAAGCCGGTCCCAATTTCAATCTGACGCAGGGCCATGGCCTTGAACTTTTCGGCGTTTTCCGGACATCCGTTTTCCACCAGGCGGGAATAAATATCCGCATTATAAAAGTTATTCCCGTATCCATGATCTTCTGGAAAAATTTGTTCCAACAAAACCTCTTCCACCACTTGGCACGCGGGTTTAATCGCCGCATCCCCGGCATCTTGCGGCATGGGTGTGGTCCCGGGCCGCATCGCGTATCCGATCATAAACCCACATCCAAACAGGCCCACCAGCGCCACAATCCCCCAGATTTTTTGACGCCGACTGCAACACGCGACGCGGGCGCCACGGGCCGGGGTATTTTTTTGAACTTGTTTTTTCATCTCTGCTCTCCTTTTTTTAAAAACTTATTTCACCACACCGTTTTCGATGGTAATGGTGCGGTCGGCGCGCGCCGCCAACGTCATGTCATGCGTCACCAGCAACAGCGCCATTTTATTTTTGCGCACCAAATCCAACAGCATATCGAACACCGCGGCCGCGTGTGCCGGATCCAGACTGCCCGTCGGTTCATCCGCCAATAAAATTTCGGGATTGTTCGCCAACGCGCGGGCCACGGCCACGCGTTGCTGTTCCCCGCCGGACATTTCGCCCGGCAAATGGGACGCCCGATGCGCCGCGCCCACCGCCCGCAACAGGCGCATGGCGCGCGCCGCGGCGGCGGATGTATCCACGCCATCGGCCAACATCGGCAACATCACATTTTCCAACGCCGTAAAATCCGACAACAGATTGTGTCGCTGATACACAAATCCGATTTTTTTGCGGCGGGTGATGGTGCGCGCCATGTCATCCATCGTGTGCGCGGCGCGCCCTGAAATCATAATACTGCCCGATGTGGGGCGATCCAATAATCCCGCACATTGCAACAATGTTGATTTTCCCGATCCCGACGCCCCGACCAAGGCCACCACTTCGCCCTGGTGCAGATCAAAGCCGCCGCCCCGCAGAATGTGTAACGGTTGCCCGCCTTCGATAAAGGTCTTTTTAATATCCCGCACCGACAACGCCACGTCGCGCGGTTTCGGGGTCTTCAAAGAATTTAGTATGTTTGCCATGTGCCTTATAATCCGTTGCTGTTGCGGTTATGGGCGATCAATTGTTTTTGTCGCGCCCGCGTGACCGCATCGACAATTTTCTGGGCCCGATCGGGCCGCACGATATATGTCGGTTCTAATCCCAATTCCGCTAATTTTCTATACGATTCGTCTATTTCCCGGTTTCGGTCTTCCATTTTTGTATTCAGGAAATAGTCGATTTCTTCGGGGGCAAAACCATAATTGACCCCCTGTAAAAAATCCGCAATGGACAGATCACGCGTCATATCCACGCGCACCCGTTCCAGTTGGGGATTTAATCTTTTTAATTGCTTGACCTGATCCACGGCCATGGCCCGTGCGTCGGGCAGCCGGGATTCAATCTGGTCCACCAAATCTTGCCGCGCCGCGGCGTCCAGGGGCGCCAAGATTTTTTCGACCTTTTCAATTTCCCGAACATAATGATTGGTAATCTGGGCCAGGCGTTCATCACTGGCCCCCATTTTGACCGCATCGGTCAAAACGTCTTCGGATATTTTTACATAAAAATTCGTCGTGTCGGTCAATTCCTGGGGATCAAAGATCAACAATAAATACACCAGTTTTTGCACCAAGTATTCGTATTCTTGGGGCGTCTTTTTATTCGGCAACATGTATTCGTGATACAGTTGCACCGGCGGCGTGACATAGGGTCGAATCTGATCTTCGAAATCCATCGCCGACGAATTGAACGGGAACTGCAGCATCGTGTCCTTGAACAGTAATTTATCAAAGATATTGAGTTGTTTGAAATTCATCGTTATTCATTCCTTAGCACATCCACCGGATCGGTCGCGGCCGCCCGCCACGCCGGATACAACGTTGCCAGGAAAGACAACGCCACCGCCATCACGGCAATGCCCAAAACCGTCATCGGTTCCAATCGCGACGGCAATTCGGACAGATAATACAGTTCCGCGGGAAACAAATCGCGCCCGGTGATCATCTGGAAAAATTGGCGGATGGGTTCGACATAGATCGCAATCAACACCCCCAGCACCGTGCCCAGGGACGCGCCGACGATCCCGATACTGGTCCCCGATAACACAAAGATCTTCATCATGGATCGGCGCGACACCCCGAACGTGCGCAGGACGGCGATGTCTTTGGACTTGTCCTTGACCAACATGACCAAGGACGACACGATATTAAACGCCGCCACAATGACAATCAGCATTAAAATCAAAAACATCACGTTGGATTCCACCTGTAACGCGCCGACAAAGCCACGATTTAATTCGCGCCAATCGCGCACCACAAAGCCATCCGGCAACAGGCGCGTCAACGCCGCCGCCACGGCGGATGTATCTTCGGGGTCCGACAAAAAGACGTCGATATGCGTTACCGCATCGCCCAACGACAAATACTTTTGCGCGGTTTCCAATGGCATAAATACATACCCCGCGTCATATTCATGCATCCCCATAAAGAACGATGACATCACGGGATACGCCATAATCCGCGGCATGGTGCCAAAGGGGGTCGGGGTCGCCCCGGCGGCCGAAATCAGGGAAACTTTGTCCCGCATCGTCACCCCCAGATTGCGTGCCAATGTGGCCCCCATCACCAATTCGCCATCATGAATATCGGATAAATCGCGACCATAAATGCGTGTCCCGTTTCCCTTTTTCGCGGCCAAATCCGGCATCCGAATCCCGCGAATCATGGCGCCGGAATTATGCCCGCCGGCGGACACCATCACCTGGCCTTCGGCGATGGGAACAATGCCGGTGGCGCGCGCCGCGACCACTTTGTTTTGCCGCATTTTATCAATCAAGAAATCATAATCGCCAATGGCGCCATCCTGGTGATAGACGACCACATGCCCATTCATCCCGACAATGCGTCCCAACAGCGTGTCGTGAAAGCCCCCCATCACCGACATCACCACGATCAAGGTCGCCACCCCCAACATAATACCGATCAGCGATACCCACGAAATCACGGATCCAAATCCCCGATTCTTGGATCGCAGATAACGAAACGCAACCTTTCTTTCCAGTTTTGAAAACATTTATTCTTTATCCCTATTCACTTAAAAAATGGCGCAACGCATCCCCATACAGCGGCGTCTGCGCCCCCGTTTGATCGGGGGTCGCATCGGCAATCGAAATAACCCGCGGCGACATAAAGACCACCAATTCGGCAAACGGCGAAATCAATGTTTCGGGCGTCGTCACAAACGAATGCGTCGGAATCCCGATGATCACATAATTGTCCCCCACGTTCGACGGAATGTTAAAGGACGTCAATTCCCCCGCCCCCGTGCGCAGGACGATTTTGGCATCAATTTTTTTCTGGCCGGCATAATCGCCATATTTGGCGGTGGCCCCGATGATCAGATCTGTTTCCAGACGGTCTTCTTTGCCGCATTGGCCAATATCAAACCGCGATTGCCAGCCGTTGGGAATCACAAAGGTTCCCTGGGAAATCAAGACCACATTGGATTGTTGCCCCAAAAATTCCTGTAATGTTTTTGTATTGATTTCCGGCGTTACGACCAAGGCCCGGCCCACCACGCCCGGGATCGACATCTTGATATTCTTTTCCCCAAAGGCCGGAATCAAATTCATCCAGACAATGGGATTATCGGTGCGCGGATAAACGCGGTATACATCAATGTCCCACGCCAACATATATTTCTTGGATGAAATATCGGCGATGATACGGGCAACCTCACGCTCGGTCTGATAATCGCCTTCGAATGTGACGGTTTTATCCGACCAATCGACCAACAAATTCCGCATATCCGCCCCATGCATGGCATCCAACAGGGCCATGATAATATTTTCATCGCGCGGCATCCGCACCAACCATTTGGCGCGATGTCCCAAATGCAGTTCCCCCGCATCCGCGTCATAGGAATAATAGACGCGCCCCATTTTTGCCATCAATTCGACCGCATCACTCAGGGTCCCGCTGGATATTTCCCCGGTAATTTTTTCCATCAACTTTTCATCTTCGATGACGTCGATTTCGGTACCGTCCAACAATTTATCCAACGCGCCCTTGACCGTTAAATTGGTAAAGTCATAATCCGACACCGCCAGATCCGGCAACGGGTCGCCGGCCCCCAGGCGAACAACCTCTATCTTTTCTTCGGGGACAACGGATACCACGCTTTGGTTATTCCAATCCACATGACAGCGCTTGGGCAAATCAATGGAAAAACGCCGGGCTGTATCGGTGGTCAACGCCGCCTTTTTGGGAAAGATCGGCACACTGTTTTCATCAATCACCAGGTTTTCCACCACCGTCACCGTTTCATAGGGCGCGGCATCGCGCGCCTGCATCTGGGCGCACCCGGCGGTCAGTACCACCATGGACAACACGGCGGCGATGATCTTGCGAATTTTTATTGTCATGTTTTCCCTTTCCTGTTTTTTCGTATTGGACCGTTCAGATGTTCATCACCCGTTCAAATTCCGCCAGGGTCATTTCATGAAACGGCTTTTGCGTGGGCGTCGCCAGGGTTCGCACCCGTTCAAAGCCCGCCGCAAATCGATCCGCCAAGGCCCGCACCTGATCTGTCACGGCATCCGGTTCCGCGGCGATGGCCCGCCGCCCATATTCGGCGACATATTCCAACACGTCCGCGGCAAAGAACCGCCCCACATAGTTTTCCGGCGCAATACCCCCCTTTTGAACACAGATGGCCGACATCACCGTCATCGTCTGGTTATAAAAATTGGCCAGATTGATAAAATTTTGAACCGTTATCGCCATGTGTCCCCTATCCTTGTCTTTGATCCCCTGTTGTCCCCATTATAAAAACTATTGCCCCATCAACGCAATTAAATTATAATGTGGGGCATGAGAATAAAATTCATTTCCCTTTTGCTGATTTTGGGGGCGTGTGCATCGCCCAATCGGGGCAGTATTGATAACGCCACCATTTTGAATTGGGAGAACGAGGCCGTCACCACCGAACAATTTGTGCGCGATCACAAGGCCTGTCTGGGCATCAACAAGCCGTCTTATATGCCGCGGTCGCGGATTGCCAAACTGTTGGCCCCGAACCAAAGCGGCCTGATGCCGGATTGGGACGGATTGTGGGTGACGTTTCAATCAAATGAATACAAAGACGTGGGCCAGCGCAGTTTGATGAGTGTCCCGCGCAATACCGCATCCAAGTCCGTCGGGGCCTATCGCAAATGCATGTTCCGGCGCGGGTACCTGTTGCGGGCCATGTAAAATTTTATCCATCCCCGTCTTGGATTCGATGCAAATCTGTGATATACTGATGGGTATGAAGAAATCAATCTGGTTTTGGATCTGTTTTGTTATCGCGGTGATCACGGCGGTCTATTTTGCCACACGCATTTTTATGATTGTGGATGGTCGCGGACGCCTGGCGCGGATTCGCACGGTATCGATTACCGCCGATCAAACCGGCAAAGATTTACGTCCCATCGCGGCGGCGACCGGCGTGCCGCCGGGGGCCCCGACATTTAAAACCGACCTGGACGCGGTCTGTGCACGGGTGGCGGCCGTCCCCGGCGTGCGGGCGGCGGCGGTGCGCCGCACCGGCAACGGGAATTTGTCCATCCGGGTTGCCCTGCACCACACGATTGCCCAGTGGACCGACGGGGACAAATTCTTTCCGATTTCAACCGACGGCACGATCGTGCAACGTCCCGCC
>JAAVBR010000060.1 GCA_014802705.1 bacterium
GGCCGGTGTGAATGTGTGCCGTTTGAACTTTAGCCATGATACCGGCGATGTTCAGGGTCAAAAAATTGACTATATCCGTGAAATTTCCGCTGAAACGGGGACCCCGGTCGCCGTCTTGGTTGATATGCAGGGGCCCAAACACCGCATCGGTGTCTTTGAAACCGAAGATCGTTTTCCAATCAAACCGGGCCAGAAATTTGTTTTTGATTCCGACCCGACGCCGGGCAATTCCAACCGTGTGCAATTGCCGGATATGGATGTGATTCATTCGTTAAAGGTGGGCGACCGCATCTTGCTGAACGATGGTAAAATCGAAATGCAGGTGGAAAAGGTGAACGCCGACAGTATCGAAGCCACAGTGATTCGCGGGACCGAAATCTGGTCGCGTCGTGGGTTTAATCTGCCGGATACTGAGGTGGCGACGTCCGTCTTGACCACCAAAGACCGTGCGGATTTGGAATATGCGTTGACCAAGAATCCGGACTTTGTGGCGATTTCGTTCGTGCAAAAGCCCGAAGATGTTTTGGAAACCCGTGAATTTATCGCGGCGCGCACCCAACATCCGGTCAAAATCATTGCCAAGATTGAACGCCCCCAGGCGGTGGAAAAAATCGAAGAAATCATTGACGTGGCCGATGGCATCATGATTGCGCGTGGGGACCTGGCGGTGGAGGTACCGTTTGAAAAAGTGCCGGCGATTTCCCGCCGCATTGTGCGCCTGTGCCGTGAAAAGAACAAGCCCGTCATCATGGCGACCCAGATGTTGGGATCCATGGTCGACAGCGATTTCCCGACCCGCGCGGAAATTTCCGATATCGCGACGGCGGCGTATCTGCATGTGGACGCGACCATGACGTCCGAAGAAACCACCATCAGTGCCAATCCGGCCTTTGTTGTGGAAACCATGGCCAAGATTCTGAAAAACGCCGACGAAGATTCCATCGAAAACGGCCAGGATTGGTCCGATGCCGAAGAATTGCCGATCAATGATTGGGCGCTGTCGGTGACGTTGATGGCCGAACTGAACAAGGCGTCGGCGATTGTCGTCTTTGCGTCCAGCACCAATGCCGCGACATGGATTTCGTGCCGTCGGCCGGATGTGCCGGTGTATGCGGTCGCCAAAGAAGCGGTCGTGGCGAACCAGTTGGCGTTGTCGCGCGGGGTGTATCCGATTCATGATGCGGCCCTGTTCGATGCCAAGGACGCCGTGGCGGCGGCCAAGCGTTTCGATTTGACGTCGGGCATCATTGTGGTTGTGGACGGCGAAAAAATTTCCCTGCACAAATTGGGATAATTTAACGCGTCTGGTATCAATATCCGCCCTTGACCCATGGGGCGGATTTTTTGTATGATGCGGGCGATGAGAATTGCCTGGTTATCCCTTTTGCTGATTGGTCTGGTGGGTGCGGCGCATGCGGCGCCGTATCGTGCGGCCTTGGTGGCCGATATGGATACGGGGCGTGTTTTAATTTCGGAAAACGCCGGCGATTTGAATTACCCCGCGAGTCTGACCAAGATCATGACGCTGTATTTAACATTTGATGCGTTGGAACACGGGCGCCTGCATTTAGATGATTATTTGATTGTGTCGAATTACGCGGCCGCGGCGTCGCCCGTGAAACTGGGGCTGGCCGCCGGGTCCAAGATTACGGTCGAAGATGCGATCCGCGCCGTCGCGGTGGTCAGCGCCAACGACGTTGCGCGCGTTTTGGCCGAAAATTTAAAGGGCGGGAAAGAGGGGAACTTTGCCACACTGATGACGCGCGTGGCGACGGAAATCGGATTGAGCCAGACAAACTTTGAAAATTCGTCCGGTTTGCCCAACGATGATCATATGTCGACCGCGCGTGATATTGCGTTGCTGTCCATGGCGGTGTACAAACATTTTCCGCAATATTGGAAATACTTTGGGATTAAAACCTGGACCTATAACGGCAAGACGTATACCAACGGCAACCGGTTGCTGGGGACGTATCCGGGGTGCGACGGGATGAAGACCGGATACACGAACAAATCGAAATATTCCCTGGTGGCGACGGCGCGGCGTGGGGATAAACGCTTGATGTCGGTTGTCTTGGGCGCCGAAAACAAAGATGTGCGCGCCGCGGTATCGACCCAGATGTTAAATCGGGGATTTGAATTGGTGGGGGCGGCGGATGCGGCGCCCACGGCCGGGCCCACGACCGCGGTGTCCACAGCGGCGCCGACCCCGGCCCCGGTTCAAAAGACGTCGGCGCCAAAATCGTCAACACCCGCGGCGTCCGGTGCGACCGGCAACGCAGGGGTGCAATTCGGGGCCTTTTCCAGTCAGGCCGCCGCGACCGAACAGGTGGCCCGTGTGATTAAATTCCTGGGGGTGACGCCGGTGGTGGAACCCGCGCCCAACGGCATGCACCGCGTGCGGGTCAAAAATTTATCAGATGCGGCGGCGGGTGACCTGAAAAAACGCGCCACGGCCCAGGGCATCGACAGTTTTATATTTCATTAAAGATACATATCATGAATCCGAGAATAGAAAAGTTGGTTAAACAGTTTGCGAAACTGCCCCGCGTGGGGACGCGGGCGGCGGGGCGGATTGTGATCGCCCTGTTACAGGATAAGACGGGACGCATGGACGCGTTGGCGGCGGCGTTAAGTGATGCGGCGGCCCATATCGCGCCGTGCCCCATTTGCGGGGTCTTGACCGATCGGGAAATGGAGACGTGCGAATATTGCCGCGATGCGGCGCGCGCGAACGGCCAGATTGTGGTGGTGCGCGATTTGTCCGATGTCTGGACATTGGAAAAATCCGGGATCTTTCGCGGGCGGTATCATATCCTGGGCGGGCAATTGTCCGGGGTGGCCGGCACCACGCCCGATGATTTGAATATCGCCAGTCTGCCCGAACGCATCGGCCGCGAAAATGTGCGCGAGGTTATCTTTGCCCTGCCCAACACGGTGGAGGGGAAAACCACCCAACATTATGTCATGTCGGTGGTGGGGACGGATGCGGGGGTGACGTTTTCCGAACTGGCGTCCGGGGTGCCGCTGGGCGGGGATCTGGATTATTTGGATGATGGGACGTTGTCCTTGGCGTTCGGGGGGCGCAAGACGTTATGACCGATCAAGTGCAGGGACTGCCGCCGGTGTCCGAAATGATGCGGGATGCGGGGTTGATGCCCAAAAAGCAACTGGGGCAAAATTTTTTATTTGATTTGAATTTAACGGGGCGGATTGCGCGGTCGGTGCCGACCCTGGATACGTTGCCGGTGGTCGAAGTCGGCCCGGGGCCGGGGGGGCTGACGCGGGCATTGCTGATGGCCGGGGCGCCGCGCGTGATTGCGATTGAAAAAGACCGCGGGACCGAACCCATTTTGTCGCGGATTCAGGACGCGGCCGCCGGGCGGTTGGATGTGATTTATGACGATGCGACGCGTGTGGATTTGTCCAAAATCGGGGTGACCGATTATGCCATCTGTGCGAATTTACCCTATAACGTGGGGACGGCGCTGCTGGTCGGGTGGCTGCAAAAAATCGCGACGCAACGGGATGGTCACGGGATTCGGTCTTTGACCTTGATGTTTCAGAAAGAGGTGGCGCAGCGTATCACCGCCAAACCGGGCGACGAACACTATGGGCGTTTGGCGGTGTTGACGGCGTTGGTGGCCAATGCACGGATTTTATTTGATGTGCCGCGGACGGCCTTTACCCCCGCGCCCAAGGTGACGTCCGCCGTGGTGCAGATTGTGCCCAACGCGCAAAAGATTGCGGCCGTGTCGGATTTGCCCGCGATTGAGGCGATTACCGCCAAACTGTTCGGCCAACGGCGCAAGATGATCCGCGGGATTGTCCCAAATGTGGATTGGGCGCGGTTTGGATTGACGGGCACCGAACGGGCGGAAAATCTGAGCCCCGAAAAATTTGCTGAATTGGCGGCATAAAAAATGCCTTGTTAAAAATTGCGCAATGCGGTATAATCCGTGGTGTTCATGGGGATTTAACTATGCCTAATCCAAAGGACCGTTTGGATTAGGCATTTTTTCTTTTTAATTTTCCCGGAAATCCGGTCTTTGTCATTGTCCCCACTATGCCTAATCCAAACGGTGGTTTTTTTATAAAATATGCGAGGCAACATATGCGTTTATTATCTTTTTGTTTAGGCGTTTTGATTTTATGTCCGGCGGTGGGCGCCCCTATGACGGAAAATGAAAAAGCCACCGAATTGACCGAAATTTTTCAGGCAACCCAAACGGCATGCCGCGGCATTTCTGACCGAATTGGGCGTTTAAAAAATATGACGACATCCAATGCGGTCGTATCCGGGGTTGGGACAGCGGCATCTGGCGGGGCCCTGTATGCCGGTATCAGAAAGGAACAATTGGACAAACAGATCGCCCAATTACAGGAACAAATCTGTGCGGCCGGCGGATGTGATGCCGAATCCGTCGAAAGGATGTCTGATTCAGATTTTTTTAACATTTTAACCATGCATGCGGAAATTGCCCAATTGCAACGTCTGTATGATAAATCTGTTTCTATGGGCAATTGGCGAACCGGCCTGATGGCCACGGGCACAGCCACCCATATTACATCGGCCATTTTGTCCGGACTCAATAAAGACCAATCTGATTTAATTCAACAAATCAGTGCCTGTAATGCCGCATTGGACATCTTATCCGTCCAAAATATTGACGGGATAAACCCCATGGATTATCCGATTATATCAAAAATAAGTGCTGTCAAAGACTGGTGTCAGCCCATAAACATCAACGAAATCGAGAAAATTGAGCGCAAGCAAAAAGCCATTATGGGGGTTAGCATTGCCGGGGCCGCCACCGGAACGGTTGGCACAATCACCAGTGCAACCGCCAATTCGGCCAAAGTGCGTGATGATAATTCTGAACGCGGACGCGATAAAGAAAAGAAATTAAATACAACGGCCAACGTGATGTCGGGAACAACGGCGGTTATGAGTGGTGTTTCAACAGGACTGAGTATATCAAGTCTTTCCAACATCAACAAACTGATCAAACGGATAAAATTATGCGAAGATGTCTTTTAATCCTGGCCATCATGTGTATGGGACACGATGTTCACGCCAATGTCGGTACCCATGACCGCCGCGAATATGCGGATTGGAACGCCCCAGAATATCGAAACTTTGTTAAAATTGGTTCAGACACCACCGATGCGACATTTTGTACGGGCCAATTTGTTGCCCCAAATCTTATTTTAACCGCGTATCATTGTGTGGGCGACTGTACGGCGGGAAACGATTCACCATGCCATATCACCACATCCGATGGGCAACGCGAATATGTACGCATGGTTTCTGATTTCGGCGAATTGACGCCATTGCAAATGTCATTTCAACATTATAAAAGTCCCACAAACGAAGACATGGCGTTCTTGAGACCGATTAATGAAAATTATACACATGATACTTTTTTTGATATGACATCAAAATGCTATACCGGAAACGTATTTAACGCAGGATTTGGAAATATGCGTATTTTATCAGATGCAGAAATATCCAAAATCCATCGCTTGTATGTGGATATGTTAAAACAGCGAGACTGGATATCCTACAGCAAAGGACGTACAGAATTTGGAATGACCGAGGACGAATTTAAAAGTCATTTAACATACTATGATAATACAGAGGTTTTTCGAAGCGATACGTTGGATTTGGATAAAATTTTACAAGAAAACAATGTTGAAAAAATATTTGAAGATACCGAACGTTTCAAGGTGGACAAAGTATGTGTTGTTACCCAATGTGACGAAGAACGTGGTCAGAATACATGTATCGTTGCGCCTGGAAATTCAGGGGGAGCATTGGTTGCCGGAAATGTTTTGGCTGGCATTATGTCGCGGGGGAAATTTTACATCGGGACAGATGTTAAAAATCCATCCTTGCATGTCACCCCACCGGCATTATATAAAAAATACAAAAAAATTATGAAACATGAATAAATTATATTTTTTATTTTTAGCATGCTTGTTGTGGCCTCAGTCTGGGCAGGCCATTGTCGGTAAAATCGATAATCGTGAATATGTGGATTGGACCACGGCACCCTATAATAGAATTGTTCTGTTTGGGGGGAATTGCACCGGCCAGTATATCGCGCCGGATTTAATTCTGACGGCGGCCCATTGTGTTTTTAACCACTGCTATGATTCTGAATTGGATCTGGGCGATTGTTTTTTCACAAATTCATCCGGACAATCCGGCACGGGGCGTGTGATTGCCGTGGGCCGTGAATACTCTTTGGCAAATGGCATCCCGCTTGATGGGGCCGATTATACACCAGCAACCGACTGGGCACTGATAAAAACAGAAGATTTGACCACCGATTCATGGTTTCAGGTGGCGCCGATAACCCAACCTGGGAAATATAATTCTGTGGGATTTGGGGCCATTCGTATTATTGATGACGATGAATTACCCATTATTCGCAAAAAATATGTTTTATGGTTGCGCCAAAAATACGATCTGGGACGATTGGTTTCATCAAAGAAAATATTGGAAAAAACAAAATTAAAAACCGATATGTGGCATGAATTTGATGAATTCTTGGCCAATGTCCATGATGAAACCGGGGTGTCGATTGCCCCGCTGTTTCCCCCCGATGAAAACCGAAAATTAAAAGCGCACTTGAATTGCGATATTGTCGAGGTCAAAGATGGATATTTTATCCATCATTGTGATGAATTCCATGGCAATTCCGGCGGTGGATATTTTCGCGGCGAAGCATTACATGGCGTGACGTCATCTGGCGATGACGGGTTTGCTGATCATGAA
>JAAVBR010000061.1 GCA_014802705.1 bacterium
ATATCATTATTATTGACTGGATTGCCACGCGGCGTTCGCCATCACGCATGTGATGGGCTCGCGCCGCTCGCAATGACAAAGGTGCTTTAGGTTCCCCTTATGTACAAG
The DNA here is from genome assembly GCA_014802705.1 of bacterium. Lineage (GTDB taxonomy): Bacteria > Pseudomonadota > Alphaproteobacteria > Rs-D84 > Rs-D84 > Enterousia. The sequence goes on from JAAVBR010000061.1 coordinate 109, forward strand.
AGGGGGTCGGATAGGGGGGGATAAAAACACTTGCAAAACGCCCGGGGCGCTTTATAATCCGTGGGGTACAGCATAATTTAACTATGCCTAATCCAAACCACCGTTTGAATTCGGCAGAAATTCCCACCAAAAAATCCCAGGTTTTCAACATTTTTAATCCCTCTGCGCCTGCCGAATTCAAACGGTGGTTTGTCTGTGGCATTTTCGCCCTGTGCGTCGCCCCCGCCTGGGGCGTTGCCTGCACAGACGCTTCTCTAAGTACTCAGACCACTTGCGAAAAAAACAATGGTGGCGGCTGTTATTGGGACGGTTCGTCGTGCAATACCTGCACCGGCGGCTACACCCTCTCTGACCCCAACGATGGCCGCAGCGGGATCGGATCCTGTTATAAAAAAGAAAGCGCAGGCGTCGGCGAAAAAAGAACATATAATACAAACGATGCGAATCGCATCGACATCAAATGTTATTCCGGGGCCGAAAACAAGGGCTCTGGCACATGTGTCTGCCTGGCATACTATGAAAAAAATGACGCTTCTACGGCCTGTACCCCCGAAATAAAATCCATAACTCTCTATGCCAACGGGGGCGGCACAACCTTTTACGTCTGGGCCAAATACGGCGTGGGATTTTTCGCAAGTGAAGATAATGCCAAAAATAACACCAGCGTCAGCGCAAGCAGTTTGCCCACCAACCTGTCCGCCAAGACCGACGGCAAAGACGCCAAAGCCTGGAAATCAAATTTTACCGTGGTCGAAAATAAATCATTCGAAGGATTTTTTACCGCCTACTCTGGCGGCACCAAGGTGTTTGATGAAAACGGCAACTTTGTTGTGAGTGAGCAAACCGCCAATAAATATCTCTTTGAAACCAACAGAACTTATCTGTACCAGCAATACACAACAAATTACAAGGTCAAATACGAATACGGCAATCAATCGTCCACCAAAGACTGCAAAAAGGGCAGTGTCCACAACACACCGACCTATGCCAGTATTAAAACATATCTCACCATGGACGGCCTGTTGTTCCGGGGATGGGTATGCGGTACCAATGGCACAGCGGTCATCGACCCGGACACGACATGTAATGATGTTATCCAGAACTATGCCAATACGGCATCCACAGATCTGGTGATCACATGCAAACCCAAGACCGAGGACTGTGACGCGGGATATTATTGCAAAGACAATACGGCTAACAAATGCCCGGGCGGCACCACATCCGCCACAAAATCATCCCTGCAAAGCCAGTGTTACATCAGCAATCAAACCCGATTCTGCGATGCAGTGGGGTGCTTTTCACTTGACGACATCAAAGATGGCACCGTATATTACAAATGAAATTAGAAAGCCCAAGGAAAGGCAACAACCAACAAAAAATAAAGGAGCATAACAATGCGATTGGATAAAAAACTGTTAAACAACCTGTCAAAAAAATACACAATGCTGGCGTTGGCCGCGGCGTCCGTTCTGGGTGCCTGTTCCAAGGATGATGGCCCCGCGATTGAACAGCATGACACAACCTATACCTTTGCGCCGCATGATCGCACGCAATTACAAGATTTGGCACAAATCAAACGTTCGGCGGATTCGGCCGCGGTGCGTTATATTTATTTCCGGGCCACATCGGGCAACTATGATGCTAACGCCTGGGAAGGCGTCAATCTGAACGGGTTGATCAAAACCATTGACCCGGCGTTCCAGGCCGCCAAGAAAAAGGGCCGTGCCGCGGGCACCATTGATCGTGCCTGGGATGATCCGAACATGGCGGACGCCATCCAAAAATTGCAGGATTACGGCTACAAACTGAATTTGATTGAAGTCCCGGAATACGCCCGCTAATAAAAAATCCCGCCATTCCGGCGGGATTTTTTTTAGGCACTGTGGCGGTTGATAGCCGCGCCGATTTCGTCCAGGGACGCCGTGGCCGGCAATTCAGGTTCAAAATAAACATTCGCCATGCCGGGATGCATGCGGCCGCGTTTGGGCCAATACAGGCCGGCGTCTGTGCCCACCGGTAAAATCGGCAACTTTAACCGATGCGCCAGGAACAGTAATCCCCGCTTTAACGGAATGGGGTGCCCCGGGCGGGTACGGGTGCCTTCGGGGAAAATAATTAAAACCTGGCCGTCCATGATTTTTTTGGCGACGGCGTCCACCAATTTATTCATGTTGGTCGCCCCGCGTTTGCGATTGACCGGTTGCAACCCCATGCGCCAAAAGGCCCACCCGAAAATCGGAATCCACAACAATTCACGTTTGACAATAAAGAACGAATTGGGGATATGGGTTTCCAGGATGGCCACCTCTAAGATCGACATGTGTTTGGCGGCAATAATGCTTTTGCCGTCCAGGCGGACATTTTCATTCGGTTTGGCCGGAACGCCGTCGGGATTTGTCGCCGGCCAATGAATGGTGTATCGAATGCCGGCAAAAATCCGTGCCAAGACCAAGACCCCCGCCGCGCATTTGGTTACCAAAAACCGATTCGTTCGTTTCGTGATCAATCCCACCAGCAAAATGGGCGCCCATGCGGTAAACCACAGGCCCAGGATCAATTTAAAAAACAGGGTACGCAACATGTGTTTGACTTCCTTTGGTTGGTGTTGTTTTGGATATTAAATGCTTTCTTTGAACCCCAGCAACGTGCCGATGTATTTTATATATTCGGTGGTCCAGCGTTCAATTCGTTTGCCCACCGGCATCCCGTTCAGCGGCACCGGGCATGGCGTAATTTCAACGTACGGCATTTCTTGGCGGATCAGGTACTTGGCGCGGTTAAAATGATCCACCGTCGTTACCAAAACGATTCGGTCCAGACCCTGGTCATGGGCGATTTGTCGGATGGCGACGGCGTTTTGATACGTGGATTTCGAATCGGATTCAATCACGACCTGTTGATGTGTGTGATAATTCCCTGTGCCGCCGGCCCCGATGATATACAGTTGCGCATCCGGATACCGCCGCAATTGCCGCAGGGCAAACGGAATCCGGCGTGCATCCCCGGTCAGGACAAAAATGCTGTCGTTCGAAAACAATGTGGCACAGCGTGTCGGCGCGGTCGACTTAAAAATCATGCCGCCGATGACAAAGCAACTCAATACCAACAAAGACGGATTTAATAATTTCATGCGGCGTCATTTTTTAACAGGGCAAATGTTGTACGGCGTGTCGCCCAGATGGCAAAAATTACGATCACAATCGGCATCGCCACCAAGGCCGCGCGCGCCCCGCCGCCCAGGCCCATCATGGCCATCAGCCCCACGCGCGCCCCATGCGCCGTGGCCAAAATCAAGGCCAAAATGGGCGCCGCCGCCGCCGATCCGATCAGGGCGGCCGTCAAACTGATGCGCGCCACAATCATTTGCATTTGGCGGGCGACAAAGGCATCGCGGGCGCCGATCTGGGTTAAAATTTCCAATTCACGCCGATGCAATTGCGCCGTGTTACGCGCGATATGCGTGATGCACAATCCAATCGTCCCCAGGATTAGGGCCAACATCAATCCTGAAATCCAGGCCAGGCGTGTCGCCGCCCCCATGGATGTTTTCAGGGCCGATGCATGCGTTAAAAAACGGGCGTTCTTGGAAATGTCGGCCCCGATGGATGCCATATCCGCCGGGTCGCGGAATTTTATTTCATACATTTTGGGCAAATATTTGGTCAAATCGGCGCCGCCCGACAGCCATGGTCGCAACATGTCCTGCATTTCGGGGGTGTTCAGTTCCCGAACCGATTCGAATTTATCACGATTTTGTTCAATCGTCTTGACCGCGGCCGCGGCGTTGTCGGTTGACATAATTTGAACCGTGGCAAAGCGATCCCATTGGGCCCGCCACCGCGCAATCCCCGTCCCAATCGACAGGGAAATTCCCAACGCCAACATGGCCAAGAACGTCAGCAGGGACATAATCACCGTCATGAACACGGATTGATCCCGCATCAAAGAAAAGACAATCGGTTTCTTCATCATCGTTATCCGTTTTCAATTTCTTCGAACTGTTTGGACAATTCGGCAAAATAATTTTGGGGTTTTGGACCTTTCCAGATTTTTTTCGATTCGGTCATGGCGGATTTTTCGCGTCCCGAAAACGTCACGTGATGGCCCGCCACATGAATCACCGGGAATTTATAAGTGTCCATCAATTTCTGGCTGTGCGTGGCCAAGATGATGGTGGTGCCAAATACTTTGTTCATTTGGATAAACAGTTCCATCAACCGCGATGCGTTTTCATCGTCCAGATTGCCGGTCGGTTCGTCCGCCAATAAAATCGACGGCTGAACAATAATCGCGCGGGCGACGGAAACGCGTTGCTGTTGCCCACCGGATAACGATTTCGGTGCCGCATCCGCAAAGCGGCCCAGACCCACCCAGTCCAACGTCTTGGACACCAGTTTTTTTATTTTGTCTTCGGCCACGCCGCGCACCCGCAGGGGCAGGGCGACATTATCAAACACCGTTAAATGTGACAATAATGAATATTCTTGGAACACGATGGCCATTTTCTGGCGCAGGGCGGTAATATCATCGCGCGACAGGCCCGTTGTCGATTTACCGAACAATTTAATTTGCCCGCGCGATTGCGGATGCAATTGATAAATCAGACGCAGCAATGTTGTCTTGCCCGCGCCCGACGCCCCCGACAGGAAATAAAACGCCCCGCGTCCAATATTAAACGACACGTCGGTCAACACGTCGCGCCCGTCGTCATAGCCGGCCGCCACATTTGCAAAAGAGATGGCTGTCTTGTCTTCCATATCAAAAATAGTAAAAGAAAAATGCCCCCCGGTCAAGAGAACACGCGGGGCAAATCCGAAAATAAAAAAACCTGTCGGATGACAGGTTTTTATTCTTATTCAACGACCGTTGTCGCATTCCGGTTCAAGGACCAGACTTGTTCGCCGGTACCCAAGAACTGCGGCTTTTCTTTGCCATAGGAAACGGTTTTGATTCTGGTCGGTTCGATACCGTCACGGATCAAGACGTGCGCCGCGTTCCCCGCGCGCACCGCGCCCAATGCCAAGTTATAGTCGCTGGAACCACGTTCGTCACAATGGCCTTCGATGGTGACCTTGACATCCGGATTCTGTTTCAAGAACATGGATTGTTCTTTCAGATGATCAGAGGCCGCCTGGGAAATTTCGGCGGAATCAAAGGCAAAGAATACCATTTGATTATTGATTTCCGACGTGTCTGTCGTGCCACGGCATGCCGCCAACGCCAGCAGGCCCATTACCAAAAGTGTTTTTTTCATTGTGTTTCCTTTCCTATGCAGAAAATCCCTGCGGTATAAAGGTATCATTTTTTAGGCCATCCGTCAATATTTTTAGAAATAGTATTTTTTATTTGGGAAAAATTATGATATACTGTCCCCCAGAAACAGTTTAAGTTCGAGGGGAAAAAGATCATGAAAAAAATTGCATCTGTATTTATTCTGGCGGGGATGACACTGGCAACAAACGCCATGGCCGCCCCCAGTTATATTCAGCGTGACGGCCGTTGGGGATATAACGTGACGTATGATTACACGGACAAGGCCAAGACCGGTTGGTATGTGGCCGGCCGTGGGGAACTGTCGTTCCTGAATTTTGAAAATAAATATCACACGGCCCTGGCCGATGATTTGGGGGTTTCCGAAGATGACAGCGATAAATATTCAATGGAACCGCTGTTTGGGGGCAGTGTGTCGTTCGGTAAAAAAATAAATTATTTCTGGCGTGTCGATGGCGAAGCCGGCTTTATCGGATCGTTTTCGGACAAAGATAACGGGACCGAATTCCAAATGAATGTGCCGTATCTGACCGCCAACGTTTATTATGACTTTACCAATGGGCTGTATCTGGGCGCGGGCGCCGGTGCCGCCATTGTGACAACCAAGATTGACGGGGACGCGTTCTTGCCCGGGGATCGCAACAGCACATCCGTGTCACCGATGGGGGCGTTGATGTTGGGGTGGTCACACAAATTGGATGACAACTTTGTCATTGATTTGCGCTATCGCTTTGCGGGCTTTACCGGTCATAAACATGAACGCCGTTTTGAATTGCTGGACGAAGACGACAACGATGTTTACACCATTGAAACCAAGACAGGCTTTGTGATGGATAATTCCATTTCGGTCGGGTTGCGGTATGAATTTTAATCCGGAAAGCATTTGACCCGATTCGCAAAAAATGATAAAATCCAGGTAAGGGTAGAGAGAATGATCAAAAACATTTTAAATATATCTGCATTATCGGTAATCTGCGCGGTGTGTGCCGCCACCGGGGCGCATGCGGCGTCAACGGTGCGGTCGCTGGGCGGCGCCGGCACATACAACAGTGCATCCACCGCGGCCGCGGCCAAAACGTCGGGATCGGCGATCACGGCGGCCCGTGCGGGATCCTTGCGGGTGAGCCCCAGCAGCACCACCGCCAAATCAACGGGCAGTGTTGCGGCCGCGGCGAATACATCGGGGGCAACCCAGGCGCGTTTGTCATTGGGGAAATATTTGGGGGCGGTGACGTCCACCAGTGGCGGGATTAAAAACCAAAATGCGGCGTCGGGATCATCGAACACGGTGATCAAACCCGGTCTCAGCGGTTCGGATATCAATGTGACCGAAATTGAAAATCGTATTTCTGTATTGGAAAATAATGTTGGCGATCTGAATGTCGGGAAGATTGATGATCGCGTGGCGGATTTGGAAAAGCAGATCGAGGATCTGGATGTAACCGAAATCATCGAAATCGGAAATCAGATGGGTGATCTGAAAGATCAGATTGACAGCCTGGGCGATTTGACCGAGATCAGCACCGATCTGGCAGACATCAACACCAATATTGCGAATCTGGAAAGCACGGTGTCCAATAAACAAGACGCTTTGTCGGCGCCGGATCCCTATATTTCCATCAGTTCTAATAACGAAATCTTGTTGGACACTGATGCGTTAAAGGATGCCTTGGGTGCGGCCACCGGCCAGAACATCGAAATGGATGTGGATGACGAATCCATTAAATGGCGCGGCGCCGATGGTGAATGGAAAACGTTGATCGCGCTGAGCGCCCTGAAAGGTGAAAAGGGTGAACCCGGCAGTGCCGATGTCAACCTGGAAAATTATTTAACCAAAGACGAAATGAACACCGAACTGAGCAAGGCGATTGACGCTGCGTCGGCGAATGGTGGGACCATCGCGCAGAAAATCGCGGATGCGGTTTCCGGGGCGGTTTCGGATTTGGATGGTAAATATGCAACCGCGGCACAGGGGGCCAAGGCCGAAACCGCGTTGCAGGCACCGGGTGAAAAACCCACGGATGGCGAATATGTTTTGATGACCAGTGGGGGCGTCGAAACATGGGTCAAAATCTACTAAAACACGTGGGGTCGGCAAACGGCACCAACAGCACTCGGTTCCGGCTGGGTAAAGGATAAAAAATGAAAAACACAAAAATAATTTTCTCTGGCGTGATGGCGGTCATCCTGGGGATGAATGCTGCGGGTGCGGCCACAGATGGGATTGCCAGTAAAAATTATGTGGATACACAGATCACCGGTGTGAACGAAACATTGGGTGCCAAGGTTGATACTGCGACCTATAACGCGGACAAGGCAAACTTTGAAACCACGGCGCACGCGGCGGAAACGTATGCGACCAAGGGGACAACTTTGGCGGAATATGGCATTACCAATGCGTATACCAAGGGCGAGGTTGATAGTAAAGTCGCCAGCGTTGTGGCCGGCGATATGGAAGAATCCTTGAAAGCCTATGCCAAGGCCGAAGATATGACCACCGCCCTGGCGGGCAAGGTTGATACGACGACCTATGCCGCGGACAAGGCGACGTTCGAAACCGTGACGGGGGCGACGGACAAATATGCCGCGAAGAATACCGAAACCGTTGCCAGTGGCGCGGCCAGTGCGGCGGCGACCAATGCGGTGGCCATCGGAGATCTGGATAGCCTGACCGTGGCTGAAAGTGCCCGGGGGTCCCTGGTGGCGGCGATCAACGCCGTGAAACAGGCGGTTGATGATGATCAGACGGCGTGGACTGGTGCAACGAATGATTTGGTAACCCGGGTAAATTCAGTCGATACATCCATTTTGTCGATTAATAGCACGTTGAATGATTCTGAAAATGGTCTGGGGGCTGTCAAGACGTTGGCGACCAATGCCGGTACCGCGGCCAGTGAAGCTGCAACCGCCGCGGCTGCCGCGCAGGCCAAGGCCGAAGAAGCGGCCACGGCGGCGGCCCAGTACGATGAAATGCTCAGCAATCCGGAAACAGGCTACAGATCGATTCAGGGGATTGCCCAGCAGGCCAAAGAATTGTCAGAAAGCAACAGCGAAAAATTTGCCGATTACACCAAGACCGCCGATTTGGGCGATCTGGCCAAGGCGGCACCGGGCGCATGCAGCGACAGCGCCAACAAGTGTGTCTTGACCTTTGACGGCGTGTCGTATGAATGGGAAGTTGTGGCCCGCTAAAAAAAATCATGACAACGGGTGTGGCGGTGAAAAATATGCCGACCGCCATATCCCGGATAACCAATCGGCATCAAGACTTAGATACAGATGATGAAAAAGACAGGATTTTTAAAATTTTCGTTCATGGCGTCCGTGATGGTCATGGGGATGTATTCTAGTGGGGCCATGGCGGATATTGCCAGTAAATCGTACGTGGCGCAACAGATTGCCGATGCGGTCAAACCGGTGCAACAGATAAATGATGATCTGGCGACGCTTCAGGGGGTGATTGGGGAAACCTCTATGTTTGGGAACAGAACCATTATCGGCGAAATCGATGACCTCAGAAAATCTGCCACTGGGTCGGATAGCAAGGTTGGGAATTTGGATGATTTAAAAACGGACGAGAAGACCACAGTTGTAGGGGCCATCAATGAAACCAATGATAAAATTGGGGATTTGAGCAAGATAGACGAAGGGATTGATAGTGTTGCAGATGCACTGAGCAGTACGAAGTACATGTTTGAGCAACTTACAGGAGTTATAGAAGGGGCTTGGGAAGCGGTTGGTGAACCGTCGAATTTGCTGACCACAGCGAAGGCTAATGTTGTGGAGGCCGTCAATGAAAATCGTACCAATATTGGGGATATGGGCA
>JAAVBR010000062.1 GCA_014802705.1 bacterium
CCTGGGGCGCAAAGCCGCCGTGTCCCGTCACCATTTCTTCGATGGACGCCGCGATAAAGATCGAATCATGATCCAACACGCGGTCAATCAAATACTGGGTCGGCGCGGGGCCGTCTTTCATGGTGTTACGACTCAATTGAATAACTGTTCCGCCGCGCGGCATAAACAACGCCAAATGCAATGCTGTCCCAGCGCACCCAGCCAACACCCGACAGTTTTTAACCGCCGCGATCTGATCGGCGATGGACATCGTTTCGGGATAAATGATTTTGAATCCGTTCTTTTCAAAAATCTTTTGCACGGCGCGTTCGCCATAGGTACGCCGTTCGCCCAATTTATCGCGCGACATGTAAATTTTCTCTGCACTGCCCCCCCCCTTGACACGTTCGCGCATATGTTGAAAGGCAGACGCAAATTCATCCGATGACATAATGGGCAGGTTAAATCCCTGGTGCGGGATGATCACACGCCGAAAACGCGTCGTTTCGTCCAAGATGATAATATCCCGACGCGCCACCCCCAGAATCGTCAACAAATCGTACATATAGCCCGGAATTTTGTCGTGGCGTTTGTTGTTGATTAAAACAACCTTGGCCCCCTTGTATTCATCACGCAATGTGCCCCACGCCCGGTTCATATGTTCCAACAGGAAATGTCCAAATTGGGGATAAACATTACCGAAATAGATCACGTCTATATCCCGATACGGCATGTTTTTGGGTAATTTCGGCACAAACTGGCCGTTGTTTTTACGCACCTGGCGCGATGATTTGACAAAGCGCCCGCGGGCATCAAACGCCCCAAAGCCAAACGTCTTGGGATCCACCACGATCACCCCATTCGGCAATTCATCAACCGGCAGGTTATGCGCAATCTTTTGTTTTTTAATTTGCCGTTCAAACCATTTGGTAAACGAATCCGGGGTGTACATTTTATATGACATAATGATCTAAGTCCTTGGTTGAAAAAAGTTTTAAAAACATGTAAATTATAGAGTATGAAGACTCAAAAATCTAGGATAAAACGCTTATTCATCTTGGCGGCCTATGACCCCATGGGGGCGGGCACGGTGGATGCGGCATTGATGCATCATGTGCGGGCGTTGGCGGGACACGGTGACGTGATTGTCACCATGGATAACGACGCGCCGGCGGCGGAACAAAAAAAACTGCGTGACGCGGGCGCCATGGCGACGGCGGCCACGCGACACGGCGAATACGACTTTGGATCGTACAAGCGCGGCTACCTCTATGCCCGGGATCATGATTTATTGAAAAATTATGACGTGGTGTATCTGGTCAATGATTCCGTCTATGGCCCGATGTTTGATATGGCCCCCCTCTTGCAGCGGATGGAAGGATTAAACGCCGACGTCTTTGGTCCTGCGTTCAAAGAACATCGCCATCACCCACATGTGGAATCATGGTTTATGGGCCTGCGGCCGGCGATTTTTACGGCGCCCTGGTTCGATCAATTTATGACATCCATCACCAAGCAGGCCGACAAAGGCATGGTCATTTTGCTCTATGAAGACGGCCTGGCGAATTTGATTCGGGCCCATGGGTTCCGGGCGGATGGGGCCTATCACGTGCGCGGGCGCGGATCCTATAACCAAATTCGACACCTGTTCCGGCGGGGCATGCCCTTTATGAAAAAGATGTCCCTGCGGCGCAAGCAAGGCGCCCTGGGGAACCAGATCCGTTATGTTTTGGAATACGCCGATGCGCCCGCCCGCGATGCAGTTGTCGCGGGCATGCGGCGGGTGTATGGGGATGCGTATTTATCCTGGCTGATGACGCGCAACCCGGTGCGCATCCTGTACCGCCACATCAAACATTTTGTCCGCAAGGTATTTATAGAGGGATTTTAAACCATGGCCCCACACACAGCATCCCAAAAAACACCGAAAAACATGCGTATTGCCGCGATAACCATGGCGCGCAACGATGATTTTTTTCTGAACCGTTGGATCCGATATTACGGGGACGCGTTCGGGCATAAAAACCTGTATATCCTGTTGGATGGGATGGATCAATCGATTCCGAAAAACGCCGGCGCGGCGCATGTGACCAAATTGGAACATCGCCCGATGACACGGGCGGCGGGCGACAAATACCGCATCGGATTGCTGTCCGATTTGGCAGCCAAACTCTTTGCCGACGGATACGATATTGTCGTGGGATGCGATACGGATGAATTTTTGGTGGCGGACCCCGACACGGGGTTATCCTTGGCCGCGTATTTGACCGCGGCCGCACCGCGTGGCGTGACATCTTTGTCGGGGTTGGGATTGGACGTGGGGCAAAATCTGGCAATGGAACAGCCCCTGGATCCCAGCCAACCTTTATTGACGCAGCGGGGACGCGCCCTGTTGTCGACGCGATATACCAAACCGGTTGTCTTGTACCGCCCGGCGGCGTGGGGATCGGGATTCCACCATGTGCGCGGGCACAATTTCCATATTGATAAAAACCTGTACCTGTTGCACTTTGGCGCGGTGGATATGAATATGCTGATGACCAAGGCCGCCGCCCGTGGGGCCGATTGGGTAAATCACCTGCGCCGCCGGGGCAACGGCACCATCAACACGGTAACGCGCCGCCCCATTCGCGGGGCGTGGGCGATGCGTCTGGCCCGGATGATGCAAACCATTTTCCGCCCCGTTTACGCATGGGGTAAACCGTCGATGCTGGGCATCAAATGGGTGGTTCGGATCCCGGCACGCTTTGCGCAAACCGGCATCTAACAAATTTCATCCATCATCCGCATAATTTGGTCGGCGATCTCCATCGCGTCAAAACGGCGCAGCCCCCGCGTCGCGCACCCTGTCATGGCCCGCGCGTCCGCGCGCCCCGCCCAGATATCCGCCATACATTGCGCCAACCCCACCGCATCCCCGGGGGTATAGAGCAACCCGGCATCCCCATCCAACAAAATCTCGCGCGGGCCATTTTTACATTCGGACGCGATATTTGGGGTGCCGGTGGCGGCGGCCTCAACCAAGACGGTGGGCAGGCCTTCGCCATGACTCGACAAAATATGGGCACGTGCGCCGCGCATATAGCCATAGGGATTGGTCAGGCGCCCCGTGAACACAATATGATCCCGCGCCGCCAATGTGCCGGCATACGCCTGCAATGCGTCCCGCAAATGGCCGTCGCCAACAATAATCAGTTGAACATTCGGGCGGGCGTTTTGCCGCCAAAACAAATCAAACGCCGTCAGAATCGTTTGGACATCTTTGTCCCCGGCCAGGCGCGACACCGCGCAAAAATAATCCCCCGGCGCCCTATCCCCCGTGGCCGCCAGGCCTTGGATTTCATGCACATCCACCGGATTATAAATCCGCCGCACGCGTTTGGCATCGTGGGGCATGTGCGCCTTAAATTCGGCCGCCCCTTCGTCCGTCAGCATCACAAAACGATCATAATCCCCGACGTGCCGCGCCGCCTTTTGACGCCACAGCACATCAATCGACGAATGCCACCAGGCAACTTTGGCGCCATGCAAATGCCGAAATTCGGACACAAATTGGAAATTATAATAATCCACAAACACGTCCACGTGCCCAAACTGATCGGGGCGCAGCCGCCGGCGCCGCATCGCACGATAAAGATCCCGCGCCCAATGCTGAATCAAACGCACCGGGAAAAAGCGCACCAACCGCGTCCCCAGCCAGGCACAGGGATACAGCGTATAGATCTGAATATCCGGCCGCGCGGCAAACCATTTCTGAAACCGTTCCACACGGATCGGCACATAGGTAATTACCGCAACATCCACATCCCCCCGGGCCCGCAGGGCGTCAATTGTACGCAGCATGGCGATTTCCACACCGCCCACCTGCATATCCCGCACGCAAAAGGCCACCCGCCGCCGCGCATGCAAACCACCGTTTGGATTAGGCACCAAAAGGAATAAAAATGCCCCGGAAATCCAAGGTTTTAAATCATAAAAAATTGCCTAATCCAAACGGTGGTTTGGATTAGGCATAGTCAAATTCGCCTCTACCCCACGGATTCCGCCGGGGGGACGCATTTTTCCCTTATTTTTCCGATACGAAATCTTCAATCAGGGAACGTAACTTCTTGGCCCACCACAGGGCCGGCGGCGTGGACAGGGCCCCGATTTCAATCAATTCACGGAACCGGGCACGGGCCGCGGCACGATCGGCGTCATTGTCCAAATATTTAATCTTGCGAAACGCCCAATAGATAAACAGCCACAAAAAATGCTTTTGCCATTGCGTCATCTGGTACGCCGTGGCGTGATCCACATATTGGGTGTATGCCGCGCGGATACCGGTGCAGACACTTTCCATAATACGCAACTGTTTCGCCGACAGCACAATGCCGCCAAAATTCGGCACATAGAAATACAGCGGCAACGCCGTAATCGTCACACGCGGATTCTTTAACATCACGGCACTCCACCACGGCATGTCTTCGAACAAAATGCCCTTGATAAACGGGATATCCGCAATCAGGGAACGGCGATACATATTTTTCCACACCTGGCAATGTTTGATTTTCCATTTGCGGTCACGCGACCATTTGTTATGGCTGAATTCCGTGGCATAGGCATAGATATCGTCCGTCACACGTGTCTTGATTTTGGCCAGGTCATATTTTTTATGCAACCGGCGCGGCACCACACTGTCTGTGTCCAGACCCAATTTATGACGCACCATCAATTGCGGCCGATAAATCCGATCGTATGTCCACGACACAATATCGGAATTATCCCGTTTGGCCATGTAATGGGCGATTTCCATCGTCTGGGGGTGAATGAAATCATCACTGTCCAGATACATGACATAATCGCCGGTGGCGTGGGGCAGACCCGCATTGCGGGCATCGGACAGGCCGCCGTTTTCCTTGTTCACAATAACAAAACGTTTGTCCCGTGCCGCATATTCGGCCAGGATTTTGTCAGATCCATCCGGACTGCCATCGTTGACACAAATCGCCTGCCAATCGGCAAAGGTCTGATTTAAAACACTGTCCAGACAGCGGCGCAAATATTTTTCAACGTTATAAACCGGGATAATAATCGATATGGCTGGCATTATTTATCCTTATTTATCTTGGTACATGTGGGACATGGCCTCGGCAAATGTGCCGGGCAACGGTTTGTCCGCATACGCACATTTTTGGAAAAAGGTGTCCTTGGTCAATTTATGATACAGTTTTTGATCAAAGGGCTGATGCTTGTACACGTGCCACACGGCATGCGTCGGATCCTGGTCCACATGCGGCATGGCGGCAAAATATTTAATGGCGCGCGGATCATTTTCCACCAGGGTTTTAAACAACACCTGGTGCATGAAATAATCAAAACTGGAATTTTCATGCGTCCAATAATCCAGAATCATCGCCCGCCATGCCGCCAACAGGTAACTGCCCCGCCGCGCCCGGATAAAGCAATTCTGACAGAAACTGTATTTCTGGCCGGCGTTGCCCACCATGAACATGAAAAAGTCCAGATCCACGATCCACTGTGGAATCGGCCCCGTCGCAAAATCTGTCGAATCCATCCAGAACCCGCCGTGTTGATACAGCAATTCCACCCGGCAAATATCGGCAAAATGCGCGCGCCGGATTTTGCCCGCGCGGTATTTTTGCATAATCACATCCGGCAATTGGATATAGTCCGATAAATTATTATCGTCCAAGACCACCAGTTCCTGCTTGCAATTCTGGCGAATACTGCGGAAACATGCCTTTACCAATTCGGGGGCGTTTTCTTCGCCCTGTTGCCAGATGGTAAAAATCTTTTCGTTTTTATCATCTTTGATAACGGGCGTTTCCACCACCGCGGCCGCCGCCGGCAGATAGCGTTTAAAATAATCTGGCGCGACACGGGAATAGACCTGGGTCCGGACCGCGCTGCGCACAGCGCGCGGCCGCCAGAACCAATTCAAAATGTGTGCCTGGAATACGATCCGGGTCAATGCCCATGCACGCGACAAATTCATTTTTGTTTCCTTTTGTTTCTGTTATTCCGCATCATCCATCGGGGCCCCATCGTCGTCCGACGCGTCATCGTCCGCGGGACCGGTGGTCATTTCCTCTGCTATGCCGTTCGCCCGCGCCATGATTTTATCCAGCAATTCTTTTTGCGCCTCTTCATGATCACGCAGCCATTGACGCGCGTTCGCCTCGCCCTGGCCCATGCGTTCGTTGTTGTATGAATAGAAACTGCCCGCCTTTTCAATCAGGTCATATTTCACACCCATATCCAGGATTTCGCTGATGCGACTAATCCCTTCGCCGTACATGATTTTGAAATCAACGGTCCGGAACGGCGGGGCCACTTTGTTTTTCACAACCTTGACCCGGGTTTCGTTCCCGACGACGTTTTCTTTGTCTTTGATCTGGCCCGTGCGGCGAATATCCAAACGCACCGACGCATAGAACTTTAACGCGTTCCCGCCCGATGTCGTTTCGGGATTGCCGAACATCACACCGATCTTCATACGAATCTGGTTGATAAAGATCAACAACGTGTTGCTGCGCGACACAGATCCCGCCAGTTTTTTCAAACTCTGGCTCATCAATCGGGCGGTCGTCCCGACAAAGGAATCGCCCATATTGCCTTCTAATTCCGCCTTGGGCACCAGGGCCGCCACAGAATCGATCACGACGACGTCCACCGCCCCGGATTTGACCAGCGTATCGGTGATTTCCAACGCCTGTTCCCCGGAATCAGGTTGCGAGATGATTAAATTCGACACATCCACGCCCAGTTTTTTGGCGTACGACGGATCCAGCGCATTTTCCGCATCGATATAGGCGCACGTGCCGCCTTTCTTTTGCGCCTCGGCCACGGCATGCAGGGCCAGCGTCGTTTTCCCCGAACTTTCGGGCCCATAAATTTCGATAATACGCCCGCGCGGATACCCGCCGATCCCCAACGCGATGTCCAACCCCAAGGAGCCCGAGGATATGGCCTCAATACTCTGTTGGGTGCCATCGCCCATTTTCATGATTGCTTCTTTGCCAAATTGCTTTTGAATTTGGGCCAATGCCGATTCCAAGGCCGGATTTTTGGCCGGCGCGGCATCTTTGGTGACTTCTTTCTTTGCCATCTGTTTTCCCCTTTCGTTTTGATACGCCCATCATAGCAATTGGGGCGGCCCCAATCAATAAAAATATCGGGAAAAGATTCCGGCACCCATCCCTATTTCCGGGACCATAAAACCAGCGTTGCCCCCACCCCCACGGCCGCCGTGACGTACCATACGGCCGCGGTCGTCCCAAAGACCGTGATACACGCCGCCGCCGCCATCGGCGCCAGGACATTCGGCAAATTCACACTGGTGCGGAAAATACCATAGAAACGGTTTTGTTCGGTCTTTTTGACCGTGTCAAAGAACAACAGGTCATGCACCGATTCCATGCACGCCCCCGAAATTTGCCACAGAACAAAGATCGCCAGCAAGGGCACCCCCGTCATAAAGGTGGCCCCCACCGAAAACGCCGCAAAGGACAAAAACCCGATCGTCAGCCATAATTTCGGCCCAAAACGCCGCACCAGGCGCCCCATCGGTTCGGTCAAGATAATGTACGGCACAATCCCCAGCGTCAACACCATGCCCAACGTATCTTTGGAAAAACCGTTTTCTACGACCACAATCGGCACATAGAGGTAACGCATCGCCCGCAGGGAATAATACCCAAAATTCACGATATAGGCCCGCAGCATCCCATCCCGGCGAAAGAACGCCACCGTATTGCGATACAGCGCCCGCATCGTCGTGCGCGGGGATACGCGGCGGATCTTTTTTTCTTCTTGCACGATGCCGAAATATTTAAAGAACAGCCATCCGCCCGCATAGATCAGGGCCGACGCAAAAAACGCCGCCCGATTGTTAAACCACCCGGCGATCGTCACCGCAATCATCGGCGCCAACAACGCCCCGATATTCAACCATAAATGATACCGGGCATTTAATTTCGCCATCCCAATATTTTTCGAGAAATCCGCCATAAACAGCGGAATCAGAACGCCCACCAACGTAATCGCGATGCCTGTTGTGAAATCCAGCGCGATAAAGGTCCCCGGCTTGATCGAAAAGCCCATCATCGCATAGCAGACCGCCAGCATCAGCATGGAAAAATAAAACAAACGCGCCTTGGAAAAATAGCGGAATAATTCGGGCGCCGTCAATCCCACAATCATGCAAAACGCCGCGTATCCCGCCACATAGACGCCAACCACCGCCGACGATCGAAAGATCTCTAAAATCACCAGGGAATAGACCGCATTGTAAATCCCATCGGCAAAACCGGTAAACAACCCCAGATTCGCAAACGAAAATCCGGTCACTTTATCTTTGACAGAAATATATTTATCTTTGGCCATAGTGTCCCGATTATACCACAAACATCGGCACAAATAAATTGTATTTATTTTCTTTGATCCGGATGCCCAAATCCTTTATACTGGGGGCATGACACGTATATTGGGGATTGACCCCGGATTATTACATACCGGTTGGGCCGTGATCGACAGTCAGGGCGCCACCCGTCATTATGTGGCCAGCGGTGTGATTTTGCCGTCCGCCAAACTGCCCATGGCGGCGCGGCTGGCCACCATCTTTCGTGGGGTGGACGAATTATGCGCCACATATTCGCCCGACGCGTGCAGTATTGAAATCATCTTTGTAAACCAAAATCCGAAAACAACACTGGCCCTGGGACAGGCGCGGGCGGCCGCCATCGTGGCGGTGGCCAATCGGGACATTGATGTGTTTGAATATGAACCGAATAAGATTAAAAAGGCCCTGACGTCGGCGGGACATGCCGACAAAGACGCGATTACCAAAATGGTGCGTCTGTTGTTGCCCATGGCCGCGCCCAAGTCCCCGGACGAGGCTGACGCCATCGCCATCGCCCTGGCGCACAGCAATATGATGCGTTTTACGCTCTAACCCCGGCTGGGATTGGTTCCTATTTATCTTTGGGGGCGCGCCTGATAACATGCCCCATACGATGAAAGGATGCAGACACTATTTTTCACAAATGGATCACACATTGCGGCAACAGACGCGCGCCTGGGTCGGGGGATTTGTGCTCAATTCTGTATGCGTCATGGCGGCGACCGCGGCGGTGCTGTGGTGGGATGCGGGGCCGGCCATGGCCCGGGCATGCGGCGCCACCGGGGATGCCGATGTGTACGTGACGCGCGGTCTGATGACCTGGGGCGTGGGCGGCGTTTTAATCTTTTTAATCCCGGCCCTGGCCACCCATTGGGCCCGCGGCCGCATCATTCCCAAACCAAAAAAACACATCAAATAAAAAATCCCGGGGATTCCCGGGATTTTAAGACAGGGCGCACCCCTTATTGGTTGGCGGCGGGTGCCGCAGGCGCCGCGGCGCCGCCCGCCTGTTTCTGGGCATAGAGTTGGGCGAAATCCACCGGCTGCATCGTAAAGGTCGGGAAACCCGATTCCGACGTCAGGCGCGTGATCAACGCGCGCACCGTCGGGAACAACAATGTCGGCACATCGATCAGCAACGTACGCTTTTTGGCTTCTTCGTCTTTTTCTTCTTCCATCTGGACCAGGCCCGAGAACGTCGTATCAATCAAAAAGATCGATTTGTCACCGGCCTCTAACTTCGAATGAACCTTGGTAATCAGATCCACCATAAACAAATTGTTGTCCGCGCCCTTGATCTGGATATCAATATTGATTTCCAATTTGGCCGGGGTATTTTCTTGTTTAAAGAACAATTCCGGGACATTCGGGCTTTCAAAAGAAATGTCTTTTAAAAATTGTGTAATAATGTTAAATTTAGCCATGTGCGTTTGCTCCTTTTTTTGCGCATCATTTTATGATAATATAGCATCATAAGAGATATTTTACAAGGTGGGGGAATAAAAAAAATGATCTATTTCACGCAAGCGTTAAAATCCGTGGGAAAATTTGCCGTGGTGGCGTCCTTGGCGGTGGCCTTGGCGGGTTGTGACCTGTCGGCGCCGACACGCGTCAAATCCAGTGGCCGCGCCGTTGTGCCGGAAAACCTGGGGCGGGTGCCGTATTCGGCCCTGCCGGGGTGGAACGACGACGATGTGCGTTACGCCCTGCAAGCATTCCGCAACAGTTGCAAGGCCAAGATTCAATACACCGGCCGCGTGATCCCGGATCAGGCCTTGTTCGAAGAAAAATGCCGGAATTTACCGTCATCGTCGGCCGATGTGGCAACGGTGCGGGCCTGGTTTGAATCGAATTTTCAGCCCTATCAAATCTATGACGACAATGGGGACACCCGCGGGACATACACCGGTTATTATTCGCCGATTATCCCCGCATGCCGCACACGCACGGCGCAATGCAACGAACCCCTGATGGGGGTGCCGACCGACGGCCGGTCGTACAAGGGCGTCGCCAAAAAAGACATTGTGGATCAAAAAATCGGCCGCGTGTTGTATTGGGCCAACATTGTTGACGTGCAAAATATTCAAATCCAGGGCAGCGGGATGTTAAAACTGGAAGACGGATCACTGGTCAAACTGAACTTTGCCGCCGTCAACGATATGCCGTTTAAATCCATTGGCGATCAATTAAAGGCCAAGGGCATCCGCCCCGATAACGGCTATTCGGCGGACGCGGTCTGGACGTATTTAAAGGCGCACCCTGACATCGCCCGGGACGTGATCTATGGCAATCCACGCTATGTCTATTTCTATGAATCCGTGCCGCCGGATGTGATCGGGAAACTGGGCACGCCGCTGTCCAAGATCCGCAGTATCGCCATGGATGACACGATTTATACGTTGGGTCTGCCGGTGTATATCAGCACCAATCTGTCCGACGGCCGGGCGTTCCGGCGCCTGATGATCGCCCAGGATACCGGGTCAGCCATTCGCGGTTGGATCCGTGCCGACATCTTCTTTGGCAAAGGGGACGAAGCGTATCAATTGGCCCATGGCCAGCATGCCCAGGGCGAAATGTTTATCCTGATGCCCAAAGAATATGACTATGTCGCACCCCGAAA
>JAAVBR010000063.1 GCA_014802705.1 bacterium
CACCCGAATATAGAGGTCAAGGTCTTTAACACCGTGCCCAACCGCACAAAATTGCTGTATTATCCGCAATTTTTGATGGATTTTAACCGGCTAAATTCCCGGATGCACAACAAACTGTTTATCGTGGACAATGTCGCCTTGATTACCGGCGGTCGCAACGTGGGCAGTAATTATTTTTACCCCGAAACCGCCTCGAATTTTTCGGACACAGACGTCTTGTTCCTGGGCGACATGACGCAATACGCCACGCGCAGTTTTAATGAATATTGGGATTATCATTTGGCGATTCCCGCCGCCGCGTTCCCCATGGGCAAAAGCAAAAAGGCCATGAAGAAACTGGACGCAACCTTTGAACAAATCCGGCGGCGCGCGGCGGATGATATGGCGGCCTATGACAAAATCATCACCCTGGCGCAACAGGAATACATGGCCAAAAATTTTGATTTCAGTTGGGGCCGCGGCAAATTCTTGGCCGACGCCCCGGCCAAGGTGGACATGCCCATGCGCGACAAAGAAAATTATCGCGGCGATATTATCGCGGCCCTGCAACATTTGTGGGACCAGACCCAGGATTCCATCTATATCTCGGCCGCGTATTTTGTACCGGGTCGATTGGGCCTGACCCACATGTTGGACGAAGAAAAAGACGGCGTGCATTTAACGATTGTGACCAATTCCCTGGCGTCGACGAACGCGCCCACGGTTTATGCCAAATGGGAAAAGTATCGCAAGAAATTGATTGAATCCGGGGCCGATGTGTATGAATTTATGCTGTCGGCGGAAAACCTGCGGGCCCAAGAACACGATCGCGAACGCAAACGATCCAGTTTTTCGGTCCTGCACAGCAAGACCATGGTCTTTGACGACAACATTTCCTGGATCGGCAGTTTTAATTTGGATCCCCGATCGGCCTATTACAACACAGAAAACGTGGCGATTTTTGAAAGTCGGGATTTTGCCCGCAAATTGCGCAACATGATTATTCGGGACACCCAGACATCATGGCACGTGACCGTGGAAAACGGTCAAACACGCTGGACCGGAATGCGTCCGGGCGACACAACCCCGCGCGTCTATCACCGGTCACCGGATACAGGCCCGCTGCGCCGGGGGATAAAAAACATCGTCCGCCTGGTCCCGGAAAAGTTTGTTTAAAAAAATCCCCATGGGGCGGCGGAAAACATGTTGCACAAATCCCCACAACGTGGTACAGTGTGACACGAATCCAATCGGGAAAAATTGGGTTCGGGGTTTTCAAAAGCCCTTAATTTACCACTATACAAAGATTTTTTCCCCCAGAATATAACGGGGTTCTTTGTATTGACTTTCCCCCGATATAAAAGGTCGGGGAGCCGTCTGTTATACCACAGGGTTCGCCCAAAGACAGACGGAGTCATTTTTGGTAAATTATGATTTTTGAACTCCCCGACCGTCTTTCATGACGGTCTGCTTTTTTCATCGGGGAAAAGATGCGGAACGTTTTTATATTCCTTTTCATCCTGGTCACCACCGCGGCGTACCCAAAACATAAATTGCTGGAACGCGATTATGTCGCGCAATATTGCACCGGCGGCACAGAATTTACATTACCCGACCGCACGCGCGTGGATTGTTTGACAGACGAATACGCCATTGAATTTGATTTTGCCCCCAAATGGGCCGAGGCTTTGGGTCAATCCCTGCATTACGCCCGTATGACGGGACGCGAACCCGGCATATATCTAATCTTGGAATCTGGAAAGGACATGCGTTTTGTAGATATATTATCACCCCTATGTGATCTGTATGGCGTTAAACTGGAACTGATACAAAACTATTAAAAATCCCGCCGTATGGCGGGGATTTTTTTTAATGTGCCAATAAATGCAAAATGATACTGACCAGAAAGATCAGGGTGACACCCCCCAGGATAACCTTTTGCGGGCGGTGCGACGCCGCGCCATGACAATGATCGCACGCACACCGACAATCGCGCAGCACCAACACCCACGACAGCCCCAGCATCGCCCCCGAAACAACAAACAGCCACGGTTCCCATGATTCCGGCATCAAATGAAAATGCGCGCTTTCGGGTGCCACCAATCCGACAACCGACAACACAATCGGCAACCCACAGCAAAAGATGTGGGGCACCAACGACGCCATAATCCCAAGATGAACCGCCCGATTTTTCATTTGCGGCTTATTATAAGGACACGCCACAAAAAAATCAAAGGGAAAAGTAACCGGACGATAAAACGCTTGATTTTTTTCATCCCTTTGACTAGGATTTTCTATGAACGCGTTGGGAAACGTGTTCGGGGCCTTAGCAAGCCCATGACTTCCGGTGCAAAGGTATCGTAATCCAAAGATTCCTGCTTTTGCGTCGTTAAAATATTTCCCCGACATTGGTCGGGGTGCTGTTGGTTATATAACAGGACTTGTCTGAAAACCAATGGGATCATTGAAGTTATGATTTGCTAACTCCCCGACCGCACGTGCTTTTTGCCAGCGGTCTTATTTTATAACCAAGGGAGAAACTATGAAAAAATATGTAATCTTAACATCCGTATTGGCTTTGACGGCGTGCGGCGGCGGTTCGGGCAGTGGTTCAGTTGGCGGCCATGACAGCATATCATCAGAAATCAGCAATGCCGCGATCACGGGAATGAAACTCTCTGTCAATAACGAGGCCGAACGAACCGCACACGTCACGGCGACCTTGGGCGATGATTATTATGGCACTGTGACAGATGCGAATATCAATACAAACCGTGCGGCCACAAATGGAAATTCGGATAAAAACATCTGCAAATCCGAACGCGATTGCAACGACATCGCCTTTAACAATATGAAAAATTGGTTAATCGATAATATCGATTCATTGACCAACGACAATATTTCAAATCCCGGCGACCTGCGCCAGGCATTGGTGTTGGCCGGGTTCAAGAATGACCTGCCGGGCAATTGGGATGATATCAAGGCATGGTTCTTTGCCAACCGGGACACCATTCGCGAACAGGCCCAAGACGTCTTTGATAAATTTGGCGAACACAAAGAACAGAAATTAAGCGATGTTGATTTTATGGTCGCCGCGGTGCGCGATAACAATGAACCCAATGGGGTCTTAAAAATCGGCATGGATGATAACGGCAAAATAACCTCCATCATCTTGGACGGCGAAGCAGAAGCCAAACGTATCGGGGATACCGCGTCATTCCAATTTGACAAGTCTTATCGGTATAGTCTGAACAACGTGAACCTGGGCAACATTGATTTTTCAAATCCGGAAAATCAAATGGATTTTGATTTTTATATCGAAAGCGACAAACAATTGTCCCCGGCCCAGATCAAAGAACGCTTTCTGGCCGAACTGGCCGACAGTGATTTGCCGACCGATCTGCGCGATGCCTTGGTGCATCATGTGCAAAATATGATGCGCGACGGATACGACGAAGCCATTGAACAAACCACATTCACCACCCATCTGTTGGGCAAAGAAATTGGTTTACGATATGCCGACTTTGGCTATGCCGATGCCCATATGGAACGCACGGTTGACGGTCAAAATGCCAACTGGAATGAATACAACACCATGGCCGGCGGATACAGCATCAAAAAAATATCCCCGGATAATTTGCCCACCGATACCCAAATGACCTTTGGTGGCAGTGCCGTTGCCGGCCTGCGGGTTCAAATCGGCAATTGGGATGAAGACGACGGCCTTGAAAAACGCATGCTGGCCCGAACAGATGATGCCACATTGACGTTCAACAACGGCACCGAAGAATTGGAAATGAATTTTTCCAAAAATACCGACCGCGCCAACCGTTGGTACGACGTTAAATTCACCAAGGATACGACCGGCAATATCACCCTGTTCTATTCAAACGAAGACGCTTTGTCCGATAAAGACTTTGCGATATTGGGATACCCGGACAATAAAATCCCCTTGGATCCCAAATCGGACAACGCAACGTTTGAAACCGCATACTATGGCGATGCCGGCGTCGCATCCGAGGCAACCGCCGCCGTCGGTTTTCGCGACGAAGACATGTTACCGGCCGAAAACGGCTATACTTATCGCGAATTGGATTTCAACGCCGCGTTTGGTGGTCTTAAAAAGTAAACCGGGGATACTTGCCCACAGGTGTACGGATATGGCCCGGGAAAAATCCTGGGCTATATTTCTTTAAAAATAAATTTGACAATTATGATATTTGTGTATACAATGCATTGGTTATGTTAGAGGCTATCAAGACTTTTTACGGCTTAAAGCGTCGCCCACACCAGGGCGACATTCATCAGTTTGCCTGGAATTCCCAGGTTTACGCGATGAGCAATGAAAACCTGCGCGGCTATATCGCCGACAATCCCGACATGCGGGGCGCCCGCGTTCTGTCGGTATGCGCGGCGGGTGATCATGCGTTTGAATCCCTGTTGGCGGGCGCGACGCGCGTGGATACCTTTGACATCAATTATATGCAAAAATACGTCATGGAATTAAAAATGCAGATGATTCGGCACGTGCCGTATGATCATTTTATGGATTTCTTTTTTGCATCGAAAAAATTTGACCGCCAAATTATCCGCCCCATTTGGTCAAAGTTATCCCTGGGGGCGCGGGTATTTTGGCGCGAACTGTGCCGGGATCCGTCCATCTGTATGTGGGCCCACTATAACAACTATGACAAATCAAAATGCCTGTCGTACGTTGGGGATGCGGGGGCCTATAATCGCCTGCGGGATATCATGCCGGACAAGATCAATTTTGTACAATCCGATGTTTTGAATTTGGCGGGGCAAATCGATGGGAAATACGATGTGGTCTTTCTGTCGAATATTATGAACTATATTTTGCCCCAGGCGGCCTATATAACCCAGTTGATGGATTTTTATGAACGCGTGCTGACACCGCTGGCGGATCACCATCTGAACGACGGGGCGTTGGTGTACTTTAACTATATCTGGGGCAGTAACACAAACATCCGTTGGCGGGAACAGTTCCGGGATTTAATGGTGGATCGCGATATGATCGACAGTTACAACCTGTCATCCCATCACGAATTTTTATCCCAAGAATTCAAAAGCGGGATTCGCAACGACCTGGAATTGAAACGGGACACGGTGGCCATGATGCGTCATCGGGCGCGACCGGGCCGATAAATCTGGCATCCCCAACAGGGATCGAACCTGTATCAAAGGTTTAGGAAACCTCTATTCTATCCAATTGAACTATGGGGACAAATGTCCCTATATTTTATGCCCCTGATTTTAATATTGCAAGTTCTAATCCACCCCGCTATAATGGCCATCAGATATATGGAGAAAAAGTATGGGCAGCAGACTGATTGGCTATGGTTCTTATTTACCCGAACGGGTGATGACCAATCAAGATTTTGAAAAAATCATGGACACATCCGATGAATGGATCGTCCAACGAACCGGCATGCACGAACGGCACTTTGCCGCCGACGATGAAACGGTGGCGGATTTGGCCACCATC
>JAAVBR010000064.1 GCA_014802705.1 bacterium
AAATATTTTGTGGCGTCGTTCTTAAAATATTTGTGATGTAAATGGTGTGATGGATACATGCGCGGATCCGGAAATTTGAATTTCAAGAACGGGATTTGGGATTGTTTTGAGGATTGGATTTGTGTTCTGGTTTGATCGTGTTTCGAATCTGGGGTCTGAATGGTGTGGGCGTCGTGGTGGATGGATGTGGAATTTTTATAGTTGTCGCCCTGCTTTATCAAAAATTTTTAATTTATTGATTATAGTTCATTATTTAAAATTTAAATTTTTATAAAAATAACACGAAAAACGCCAGATTTTGGCGTGTTTTTGGGTGTGTTTGTGGTGATTTTTGGGTGTAAAACATGGTCCAAAATGCCGTCGCGACGCATTATAAAACAATTTATAAAAATAAAATTATAACAAATTAATTTTATTTAATTATTTTATATTAAAAATACAATTTTATTGGGTGTTTTTGATCGGTTTTTTGTCGTTTGTAATCTAATTTATTAAATAAATAATGTATTATATTGTATTTAAATAATTATTTTTTAAATTTATTTTTTTGTTGGGCGCCAAAAATGGCGCCCCGTCACCCTCTTCGGCCGACGGCATGTCGGCCGCGTCTGGGGATGATGATATAGCCCAATTGCTGGATAAAAAATTCCAGGCGACGCCACGCGTTTTTGGCATGCGTGCGCCGAAATTGTCGCCATTGTCTCAAATACTGGGACCATGTTGGGCGATCAAAGGCCAATTCCGGTGCGCTGTAATCAAAATTGTGATCATCAAAAAATTTGTATAAATAAGGGGTTGCGCCAATAATTTGGGGCCGTGCAGAATAATGATTGGTGGGGATTCTTTCAATGCTGGCCCAGATTAAGATAAAATTCAGTCCTGTTATATGGTTGATTAAATTTTGGGCGCATAGATTGTCGTCCGTGCGCGTATTCCGCTTCATTTGAATAATGGTGCCGCCCGGTCGCATAAATGCCCCCAGATGCAACGCCGTACCGGCGCATCCCGCCAAATATTTACAGTTTTTGACATGGGCGATTTGATCCTGGATCGACATGGTTTCGGGATAGATAATTTTGTAGCCGTTTTGTTCAAAGATTTTTTGAATTTGTTCTTCGCCCAGTGTTTTTTCTTTGGGGCCCAGCTTGGCACGCGAAACGTAAATTTTATCGTATTTACATGATGTTGTGACATTTTTGGCAATGGTTTGAAAAACGCGATGCATGGCGTGGGATGCGATGCCGCGGGTGGCGTAAAACGCCTGTTTCGGGACATACAGGTCACGAAATTGTATCGGTTTATTTGTGATAATAATGTTTTTCCGGGGAATCCCCAACAGGCCCAATATTTCGAAGGCATATTTGGCCAGTGTCGGTCGCCGCGTGTTGCAAAAAACAAATTTCATATTTTTATATTTGGGATCCAGGCATGGATAAGTTCGAACCAGGCCATCGATCAAAAAGTGCCCGAAATGAAACCAAGAAAAATCGTCGCCGCAATAGACGGCCGCCGTATTCATGCGCCGTACCTGTTTCGGATTCGGGGCGTCAACATTTGTATTCGCCATCCCGGTCAAGACCCCGTTCAAAGAATCGACCACCAGATGAAACTGAGGATCCATTACCCCAACGGTGTCATGGGCAATGTCTGGGACGACGATGCCATGGGGAATATGGATGATACGCGGTTTGATGTGACGTACGGATTGCGCGGCCGCTTTTTGAGAATAACGATCCGGCGCATATATGGTTGTATATGCTTGCATGATAAGGTCCCTGATTTTCGATACCCAGATCATATGATTTGTTTCCGGGTTATGCAAGACAAAAATCCCATTTTTTTTGTAGTGCCACGGGGGCGGTGAAACCGGCGGGGGGCGGAAAAGACCACCTCCCCCTTCGGGTACTCCTCCACAGGAGGAGAACTTATACCGTTCTAGGTTGACACTAAGTTCCCCTCCGGTGGAGGGGGCGGACCACCGCAGGTGGTGGGGAGGGTTTGGGTATAAACACCCTGAGGGAAACCCTCCCCGTCGACTAGCGTCGACGCCCCTCCCGCCGGGCCCCACAAATGGGCCCTGGAGGGGAATTTTTATCATTGCACAAATCGGCGCAACGTGGTATAATCCGTGGCGTAGAGCGTGATTTCACTATGCCTAATCCAAAGGGACGTTTGCATACGACAATAATCCCAATATAAAAATCCCAG
The DNA here is from genome assembly GCA_014802705.1 of bacterium. Lineage (GTDB taxonomy): Bacteria > Pseudomonadota > Alphaproteobacteria > Rs-D84 > Rs-D84 > Enterousia. The sequence continues at coordinate 2,209 of JAAVBR010000064.1, forward strand.
AAATCCGCACTTTTTATCCTCCGCTTTTATGCCTAATCCAAACGTCGGTTTGTTTGCGACAAATGCAGCATGGGCCGTGGTGTGCGAAAAGAATGATGATGTCAGTAATTGCAGCAGTTATCAACAAATCCAGGATTCGGAATGTGGCATAGAAGGTATTACAAAAACATGCACCGCCTGTAAAAGTGGCTATGTACAAGAAAAATTTACCGTCGGCTATCAAACTGGATACAAGTGCGTCAAATACGTATGCAGTTCGTCCAACTGTTCCAGCGATAGCAGTTGGTCCAGCGGCGGCACCGGGTATCAGAAAAAGGTCAATCGCGGTTGTTCCAACAACAGTTGCGTCACCACCAGTACATCGTACCGATGCGCGGCGGGGTATTATGGCGCCGCCACCACAAACACGGTCCCAACGTGTACGCGTTGCCCCACGGTGGATGGCGTGACGGGAACATCGGCGGATGGTGCCACGAGCCAATCCGGGTGCTATATCCCATCCGGCACAACGGGGAATGACACCACCGGTTCCTTTACATACACCGCCAACAGTTATTATTGTGGGTAACGGTCACATAACAGATAAAAAAATCCGCCCTGCTCTTTGGGCGGATTTTTTATTTTTTCAGAACGCCATGTCCGTATAATCCGTATCATCATAATAATAATCGTCGTCGTATGTCGGCGCCGGGACGATCGTTCGACCCTGGGCCGATACGTCATAGACAGGCTTGTCAAACGGTGCGGGGGCGGCCGCCATGTCGGGCATCATGTTGACACCATTCTGGGGCGTTATATCAATGTCATCCGGCCCCATGTCCACGGTCTGGTAAATCACGTCGTCGGACACCACTGGCACGTCCACCGGGGGAACGTCCATATCTGTTTCGTCGTCCCAGGTCGGCCCCATATCATCCGTCGTCACCACGTCTGTGTCGGAAATGTATTCCGCCGTGGGGGCCAGATCCGGATCCGGCATCGGTTCAACAACCGGTACAGATCCCAAAAACGGATTATCGTTCCCCTGGGTGACCGGCGCGGGGGCGGTTTGCGCCACTGTGGGCACGGGTTCCGGTGTCGCGACGGTGATATGGGGCCGGGACGCGGATGCCGTGGTGGTGGCCACCGGGGCTGCCAAATCGGGCACCGTGGCCGGGGCGCGTTTCTGGTACAGCCATAACGTAAAGATCGACAGTGCGATTAAAATAATCAGCATAATATAATACAGTGCCGATGGGCGACCGGTACGTGTTGCCGCATTTTTCGGGGTGTCTGTTCCCGTAATCGGGGACACCGGGCGCATATCGGATGTGATGGGTGCCGGTGCAATGTCGGGCGTGGTGTCCGCCGCAACTGTTGTGTCAGACGCATCGGACGACAGCACGGGGGCATCCGGAATCGGATCGATCACAGGCGTGACCGCGATTTCCCGGTCCACGACGGGGATCACCGAAATCGGGGCCGGTGTTTCGTCGGGGACCGGGGCCACGGGGGCTGCATCTGCAATGGGGATCATGGTGTCCAAGACGGGCGTTGAAATCGGTTCAAACACCGGGGCGATATTTAATTCCGCCGGCGCATCGATGGATTTTTCGGTTTTGGTTTCCGGTGGCACAAACGACAGGGGTGCCGGCGCAATATCGGGCGTGACGTCCAGGGGCTCAAATTTCACAACCGGTTCATCGTCGATCACAATGTCGCGTACCGGTTCGACCTGGGTCGGGGCCGGCGTGGCCACCGCCCGGGTTTCGGGCACATCAAATTCGATGGGTTTGAAGGCGATCGCCTCGTCCATAATCTGGGGGTCGCGATCGAACAACGGTTGCACGTCATTCGGCACGGGGGCAATGGCGTCGTCGTCATCGTCCGTGTCGTCGGTCGCGTCGTCGTCCGCCGCCGGCATGGCCGGCACATCAATCGGCGCCATTTCGGTAAAGATGGGTGCGCCCGGCAAAGTGCCCCGCCCCGCCCCGGTTTCCGGGCGTGCCGCCGGCGCGTCGGGCGTCATATCCAAAATGCGTTGGGCGGCATCGGCATCCTCTTCGGCGGCGGCCAGGCGTCGTTGCGCGTTGATCAGACGCTTTTTCGCGCGACGTAATTTATCATTGGTGGCGTCAATCTGAGCCTCGGTCCGCAGGATTTTGGCCGCCGATTGCTTGGTCGGTTCCCGACCGATGTCGCGGCGGTTTTGAGTCAATTTGGCGCGCAGAGCCTTGAGATGTGCGGTCAATTCCGCGATGGTATCGTTGGTTTTGACGATGGTGTCGCGGGCCTTGTCCGCGGTGGCGTTGGCCGCCACCAATCGTGCATGGGCCGACCGACGAATCGACGCATCCCGCACGGCATTTAATTCGGCCACGGCGTCCCGCGTATCCCCGCCATCACGCGCCGCCGAAATCAGGCGATCATACGCCCCCAATCCGCCGTATTCGATATCCAGTTTTTGATATTTATTGTCCCGCTTGGGCCGCACCGTTTCCAGGTCCATATTATAATCATTGGCCAAGATATCGTCCCACTTGCGGTCACCCACCGGATTGATGACCAGCAAGACGTTCGGCTTGGTGGGGCCGACGGTCTGGTCCAAAACAAAGACCAATTTGCCCGCCGCATCGTAATAGGCAACGATGTCGTTCCCGGCGATATCAAAGGCGCGCGGCGTCAGCAATTGGGTGGGTTGGTTATTCTCTCTCGCGTTACTCATGATGGGTTCCCTGTGGTGCGTTGGTTATTTCTTTTTGGGCGGGGTGAATTGATACGCCTGTTTACAGTGTTCATAGCAATAGGGCTTGCCAACAAACACCGCATCCCCGCAGAAATGAAAGTCTTCGGAATCCGGATCCCCAATGGGCCAGCGGCACTGGTTGGGTTTCAGGTTCGCCATTTCCAGCGAATGTTGAATAATCCGCTGATGCATGGCCAGGTTTTTGGCCTGGGACTTGGCACTGCTACGCGGCGTGTCGGCCGTCTTGGCGGGCGCCGCCTTTTTCGTGGTCGCGGCCGGGGCCTTGGCCGCCGGGGTGCCGGTCGCCTTTTTGGCGGGGGCTTTTTTCGGGGCGACGGCCTTGGGTGTTGCCTTTTTCGGCGTTGCCGTGGCTTTGGCCTTGGGGGCCGGTGTGGCCTTTTTCGGGGCGGCGGCCTTTTTCGCCGGCGCGGGCGCGGCGGTGTCCGCCGCACTGGCCTTAGAATTCCAGCCCAGTCGGTTTAATTTTCCCACAACCGCATTCTTGGACAGGCCCAACCGCTTGCCAATTTCGGACGTCGACAGGCCCTTGCCCGTCAGGGCTTTGAGTTTTTTTAACGTGGCGTTATCCCAACCTTTGCTCATTTTTTAAATACCTTTGGGTTTATTATTATGCTACATTGTAACATAGTTACGAATCGAAGGGCAAGGAGAAAAAAATGATTTTTTCCGTGATTTTTGCAATATTGCTGATGGTGGCGGCCGGGTGTGCCGTCCAGATGGCGCGAACGGATTGGCGGCGCCGGATTATCCCGGATGTTTATTTATTTCCGTGTTTGTTGATCGGGCTGTTGTGGGTGACGTTTGTTCCGGGGCCGGTCAGTGTGCCGGATGCCGTACTGGGCGCCGCGATGGGGTATGCGTTGACGCTGGGCGTGGGATATGTTTTTGCGCGCCTGACGCGTGGCGCAGGCCGCCCCGCCCCGGCGCCGATCGGCCTGGGGGATGTCAAATTGATGGCGACGGGGGGCGTCTGGCTGGGGGTGACGGGGTTGGCGGTGGCCACCGTCATCGCGTGCGTGGTGGGGATGATTTGGGGGCGGCGCCGGCGCGTGCGGTATGTGCCCTTGGCCACGTTTATGGTACCCGCCGCATTTATTACTTTGATTGGGCAATGGATTTTGTTATAATTCATACAACAGGGACAGGAAAGAATGAAAAAATCAGTTGTTTTATTCATGATGTGTGCCGCGATTTTGCCGGCCCACGCCATTGTGTTTCCGTCGGGCGGCACGGGCACCATGTCCAAGGATGGCCTGATTCAAAACGTGCAAAATTATTCGTCTGCGCCCTATTGGAATCCCAATGGACCGTATAATCAGCGGATGCCGTCACCGGTCTATGTCCAGGGAACCGAACTGGACGCCGGGGATTGTACGGCGGTGGTGAACGCCTTGGTGGCGTCGGTTTGCGCGGCGCGCAATAATTGTGTGAATGATCAATTGTCCGACGTGCGGCCGACCATTATGGTGCAATTATCCCGGATGCCGGGGCATAATTACGCGTCGTCGTGCGCGGGATATGTGGATACGGCCTTTGCCGATTATGTGGCGCAATACGCGTTCCCGACGGCCGTCGCCCCCAATGCCAACGCGCAACAAAATACCCAGGGCACGGGGTATCAGATTCCGAACCCCTTGGCGCCGAAACTGCCCATCGCGCCCAATGGCGAACCCTGGATGCAGGATATGTTGGACCGGAAACAGGAATTAAAGGATTTACAGGCGCAAAATGGTGCGGGCGTGAACGCGCGCCTGGCGGCGGCGGATTTCCCGACGACGATTGCCGACGTGTCGTTCACGGATCGTATCGCCAACGCCACGGCGGGATATGCCCCGTACAAGGATGCCAAGGCCTATCATTTCTTTCAGATCGAAAGTGATCAAAAGGCCGCCAGTCGCCAGAACACGCGTCAAAGCATGTGCCAGGGCACCTATCGCGATCGGTTGGCGAAACTGGATTCGGACTTGAAAAAGATCAAGGCCTGTCGTGCGGCGCAAAAGCCATGGGGTGATTGTGCCGCCGGGTTAGAGGGGAGTTATTTATAATATGTTCATGCGGTCCGGCTTTTTGGCGATAATGGCGGTGATGGCGACGATGTCCGGTGCCACGGCGTTGGATATCAATAGCCCTGATGTTGCCCCGGCGGTAAATATTAAAACCGGTAGTTGGGTGGATGGTAATACCAACCGATGGATTAAGACCCCGACAGAGGCCCAGTTGAAACAGTTTCAATCGGGCTTGGGTGCGGGGGGGGACTTGACAGCGCCGGCCCCCAAAACCGTGACGAAATCCAGCATGGCCACGCGTATGGGTAAAGTTGGCGGGGCCCTGTCCCTGGCGACGGGGGCAATGATGGTGGCGGACGCGACGTCCGGCGATGGGCCGCATTCGTGGGGCAATGTGTTAGAGGGGGCCGCCGGCGGTCTGGCCGCGGGTATGGGGGCCGGCGCCCTGTTAAATGCCATCCCCGGATTTGGCCAGGTGGCCTATGGCGTTGTGGTGGCCGGGGCGACGGTGCTGGGGGGCTTGTCCGCCGGGTCGCAGATATTTTCGGAAACCGATTGCATGACCGATCCCGCAACGGGGGCGTTCACGTGTTGTAACACCTATTTCAACGAAGGCCAACGCTTTGTCGGTATCGGTGGCGAAATGTTCTGTGAATTTCCGGGCGTGCGCCAATGTTTACAGGGCGGCCAACCGGTTGAGGCCAGTTGGTGGGATGGCCTGTGGTTGGATGATGATTGGGGCGCGTGTCAGCCCAAATATTGCCAAGATATTCCCGCCGTGGCGTCGGGCACGGATCCGAACACCGTTGTGGCGGCTCCATTCTTGGATAATGAAACCGGGCAAAAGGCTTGTTGGGCATGGGAATGTGTCGAGGGGTACCAAATGGTGGCCTTGGCCGATGGGACGGCGACCTGTGTCGGGCAGAATGATGACCATGGCAATCCCATGAACACCTATGACCGCGTGATTCAAACCATTGAAAAAGAACGCGCGCGTATCATTGCCGAATGTGGGGAATACCTGTAATGCGGCGGTGGGCGCTGGCGCTTTGGCTGGGGTGCGGGGCGTGTGGCGCCGCATGGGCGGATGACGCGCCCGTGATGCCGGGGGACGATTTTCAAACAACGGATGAAATCTTGGCGCGCGATGCGGCGCCCACCACGTGCGCGACGAATGCGTGGGCGGATGCCCTGCGCGCATCGGCGGGGGACGTATCGGCGGATGCCCCGAAACATGTGATTGAAAATTGGATTCGCGCCACCCTGGGCGATGCGGATGTGTTGCGCACGGTCCTGGCGTGTCCTGAGGTTATCGATGCAGACGACATGACGCCCATCACGTTCAGCCCGATTGAATACACGTTTCCGTCGGGGCGGCATATTTCTGTCAATTATGATGTTCAGCCTAAAATTTTGCGCCAGCGGGTGATGGCGGCCACGCGCCGATCGCGGATGGCGGCGGGCCCCAATCCGGAAATTGGGGCGGACGGTGCGGTTTGGATCAATACAGATCCCGCATGGTACGGCATTTTGGTGGTCCAACATGGGGCCCTGGCCGACTTTGTGGGGCCGAATCGGTCCAATACGGTGTCGTTGCAATATATTGAAAACAATATTGATGCCATTTATCCATCCGGTAACCGCTGCACCAGTCGCAGCGCCCTGGCCGATGATGACGATATGGTGAATCTGGCCATGCATCGGACGGTGGACGCCCCGGACGACAGCAATGATTATTATGTCGCGGGCGACGCCAATCTGAAATGGATCACGTGGGGCGAAGTCGCCCTGGACGTCGCCATCACGATTGCGACCGCGGGCGGTGGCGCGGTGGCCCTGGGTGGGCTAAAAGGGGCGCGGGCCACGCGTGCGGCCAAAAATTTAATCCCCACCATTCGCAATTTGGAAAAAATCGACACCGTGCGCGATTATATGAACGTGTCGCGCCGACATGCGGCGGCCTTGGCCAATTTACAGAAAATTGATCGCGCGGCGGATGCCACCCGGTATGCCGACGCATCGCGGGATGTATCGCGCCTGGCGGATCAGATGAAAAGCCTGGAACGCCATGCGGATGTGCGCCGGTATAAACAGGCAACCGACAGTTTTGCCGACGTGATGAAATATCGGCGGAACTTAAATGCCCTGCGTATGGTGCGGCGGGGCAATGTTTTGACGCGCGCCTGGCGCGCGGCCAAATCGTTAAACACGGGCACCAAAACCATCAATCGCGCGGCGAAATTGGGGCGCGCCGGGATGAAGTCCGGCCGGGTGCGGGATTGGCTGTTCCAATCAACGTTGAAACATGGGGCGGGTCTGGCCAAAATGACGTCGGCAACCGGGTTGGCCTATGGCGTGATGCATGCCGTGGGGGATATGTATGATTACACGGAAACCAGTACCGGCGATTATACCAGTGGCATTGAATTTAAGCCCTTGGGCCTGTTGTCGGCGGATGATTTGGATGGCCAGGAAAATGTGGTCAATCACGGCATGTGGCTGATGTGGGCGGGC
>JAAVBR010000065.1 GCA_014802705.1 bacterium
AACTCTGAAAACTAAAAAATCCCCCGATTGGGGGATTTTTTATTTCTGGCGGGCAAATTCATCAATCAGACGTTTTTGGGTCAGGTTTTCTGTAATCTTCCCATCTTTCATCACGACTGTATCGCCCCGTTCAAATGATGTTACCAGGGGGTCTATATTAGCAAGGTTCCAGTTGACGTATAACGGGCATTCCTGTGTCGACAGACGACCATATCTATCGGTCAATGTGACAAGAAGGGATTTTGAATGACAACCAGGCCGCACCCCAACAATACGCAAGGTATCTGTTTCCGTTTTGATGGGCTCTTTCCGATCGGCATTCTTTTTCTTCTCGCAACTTTTGGTCGTCACAGAAAACAAACATGTCGCCAACAAAGCACCCCCGATAATCCCCGGCATTTGATTAAACAGGCTGTCAATCGTTATCTTTTTCACCGTATTCCCTTTTGCTTTATCGTGATTTGATCAAATGTTTTTGCATCCGTTGGTGGCGCAGATTGGTCACAATATTATCCCGCGCATCCACCAGGACGGTATCGCCCCGACGCGCCCAGAATCCCACGACCGCCGCCGTATCGGTCACATCCCGGATCACCCGGCGGGCCGACCGCGTCAGCATATCCACACGATGTGTTTTTTGAACGGATTGATTCAACGTGTCATAGGCATAAAAGTCCCGCGTATCCAACACGTACGCCGTATCCTGTGCCGCCGCGGGTCCCCCCCCGCCGACCGGCCGTTTCCGTTTTGGCACCATTGGTCCGGCCACCGCCCATATATTGAACAATCAGCAGGCTCATCACAAACAGCCCCAGCGTCATCAGCGGTGCCCGTGACGCCCATGCCATAGAATCGAATTTGAATTTTTTCATTGTATTTCCTTTCATAGTCATCCTATACACACGCGCCTATTCTGTCAATAAATATTTCCGAAATTAGGGGTTGCGGGGGCGCGGCAAATTTTGCTATTGTGGCGGCATGGAAAGTCAATTTATACATCTTCGCGTACATTCACGGTTTTCGGTTGGGATGGGAACCCTGAAGATCAAGGATATTCCCAAACTGTGTGCGGCCGCCGGCATGTCGGCCTGTGCATTGACAGACACGAATCTGATGTCGGGGGCGGCGGAATTTTCCGACGTGATGCCGGGCGCCCATATTCAGCCCATTATCGGCATTGAAATCACATTAAATCATCATACGGCGGACCCCAAGATCCTGCGTTCAGAATCGCTGTCGCGCGTGGTGTTGTTGGCCCAGAATCACGATGGGTATTTGAACCTGTGCGAATTGACACGCATCATGTACATGCGCGAAGAAAATCACCACCTGGGGCCCTATGTCACGACCGACGAATTGGCGACGCACAGCGGGGGCATTATCTGTTTATCGGGGGCACACACCGGGCCGGTGGGCATGGCCCTGTTGAATAATCAGGAAGATCAAGCCCGCATTTACGCCCGCCAGTTACTGGATATCTTTGGCGACCGGTTTTATATGGAAATTCAGCGGCACGGATTGGAAAACGAAATCAAGACCGAACCCGGATTCTTGCAATTGGCGGCGGAATTAAATATCCCGATCGTCGCGACCAATGACGTCTGCTTTGCCGCCGACACGGATTACGAGGCCACCGATGCCCTGGGCTGCGTCCTGGGCCAGACCAAGGTGATTGACCCCGAACGTCCGCGTGAATCATCCGAACAATATTTCAAATCGCCCGAACAGATGATGGACCTGTTTTCTGATTTGCCTGAGGCGATTGAGAACACCCGCATCATCGCCACGCGGTGTGCGTTCTTGGTCAACGTGCATGAAAAACCGTTGTTGCCGCGCTTTGGGGATGATTTGGAAACCGAATGTCAAATGCTGCGCGACAATACGATGACGGGTCTTGCCGCGCGATTGGAACAACACGGCATTACCGACACGGCCCCCTATTACGAACAGGCGGAATTTGAACTGGGCGTTATTATCGGGATGGGATTCCCGGGGTATTTCTTGATCGTGGCGGATTATATCGATTGGTGCCGAAAAAATGACGTCTTGACCGGGCCGGGTCGTGGATCGGGCGCCGGATCCATTGTGGCGTGGGCGCTGGGCATTACGCACGTGGATCCGTTAAAGTACGGGTTGCTGTTTGAACGATTCTTGAACCCCGATCGTATTTCCATGCCCGACTTTGACGTGGACTTTGAACCGACGGGGATTGAACGCGTGTTGGCGTACATTTGCGATAAATACGGCCATGATTCCGTATGCCGCATTATCACGTTCGGCAGTCTGCAGGCCCGCGGTGCCATCCGCGACATTGGCCGCGTGTATGGCATGCCCTATTCCAAATCGGACCGGTTGTCCAAACTGATTCCGGCGGACGCGAAATTTTTAAAAGACGCGGTGGAAACATCGCCCGAAATCCAAGAAATTCTGGCGACGGACGACGATATGCGCAAAGTGGTTTCCGTCGCCCAAGAATTAGAAGGATCCCTGCGCAACCTGGGGCAACATGCGTGCGGCGTCGTGATTGGCGACCGCCCGACGACAAAAATCGCGCCGGTCTATCGCGATCCGGCGAACCCCTTGCCGTCGTGCCAGTTTGACGGACACTATTTGGAATCGGCGGGGCTGATTAAATTTGACTTTTTGGGATTGGAAACGTTGGTGGTGTTGAAATACGCCACACGCCTGATTGCGAAAACCCGCGGCATCAATATCGACCTGGATAAGATCCCGGTGGACGATGCCAAGACCATGGATTTATGGCAACGGGGATTGACCGAAGGTATCTTCCAATTCGATGCCACGTTTGTGCAACAGACCCTGCGCAAAATGCACCCGACAAACTTCTTGGAAATTTCGGCCTTGAACGCGTTGAACCGACCGGGCCCCATTGCCTTTATTCCGCAATTTATCGCCCGTATGCACGGCGAAGAACCGATTGAGTATGTCCACCCCAAGGCGGAACCGATTCTGAAAGAATCATACGGCATTATCGTGTACCAGGAACAGGTGATGATGTTGACCCGCGCGTTGGCCGGGTTTACCCGCGGGCAATCCGACACCGTGCGCAAGGCCATGGGGAAAAAGAAACTGGACCTGTTGGCGGAATTAGAGGTTAAATTCCTGGACGGGTGCGAGGCGGAACAAACCCTGGATCGCGCGACGGCCAAAGACCTGTGGGAAAAGTTCAAGGAATTTGCGAAATACGCGTTTAACAAATCGCACGCGATTGCGTATTCCATCGTCGCGAACCAGTGCGCGTATCTAAAGGCCAACTATCCGGCGGAATTTCTGGCGGCGTCGATGTCCAGTAACCTGAACGACACCGATCAATTGGCGATCTTTGTGGATGATGCCAAATCAAACTTTAACATTCCGATTGTGGCCCCCGACATCAATTTAAGTGAATCATTATTCACGGTGGCGGATGGGAAAATCATCTATGGCCTGGCGGCGATCAAGGGTGTGGGCGTGGCCGCGACCGACGCGATTGTGGCCGAACGCAATGCCAATGGGCGGTTTAAAAATCTGACCGATTTTGCGAAACGCTGCGCCCCCATTATGAACAAGCGTATTTTAGAGGCCTTTGCCAAAACCGGCGTCTTGGATTCATTGGAACCCAACCGCGCGGCGATTTATATGAACGCCGATGCGATTTTATCCTATGCGTCCAAATCCAAAGACGGCGCCAATTCGTTATCGCTGTTCGCCAACACGGTCGAAGACGATGTGGCCGAAGATCGGCTGCATAAAAACCTGCCGCGGACGACGCCGTGGACATTTGGGGTGCGGTTGGAAAACGAATTGTCGGCATTGGGATTTTATATTTCGGCGCACCCGTTGGATCAATACAAACATTTGATCGCGCGGGCCCGCCTGACCACCAGTGCGACTTTGGCCACGACCCCGGATCGCAAACAGGTACAAATTGCCGCAAATGTAAATTCATTTTCACGCCGCCGAACCAAGGCCGGCAAGGATATGATCACCATCAACGCATCGGACAGTTTCGGCAACATTGACGCCGTGGCGTTCGGGGCGTCGGCCGCCGAATTTGCCCAGATTTTGGCGACGGAAAATGTGGTCTTGATTTCGGGACGGGCATCTGCCCGCGATGACCAGGTATCGGTCTTTGTGGATTCGATTACCCCACTGGCCCAATGGATGGCGAAAATTGCCAAGAAAATCACCCTGGACATTCGAGACGCGGCCATTTTGCCCGATGTGAAAAAGGCCCTGGATGCCCTGCCCCGCGGCTATACCCAGGTGATTTTAACCCTGCATGCGACGGACCGCGTGGCGACAATGGCGTTGCCCGGCGGGGTGGAATTGGGGGCGACCACCGCCGCAGATATGGCCGCCCTGGGGATCAAGGTGGATATTGAATAATGACCGCAAAACACACGCCCGTTTTATTGGATGCCGTGATGCGTGCCCTGGGGGACATTCGGGACAAACGCGTGGTGGATTGCACCTTTGGCGCGGGCGGTTACAGCCGTGCGTTTTTAAATGCCGGGGCCCGTGTCACCGCATTTGATCGCGATCCGAATGTGGCGGCGGACGCGGCCGCCATCGGGGCCGAATACGGCGACCGGTTTACGTTTATCCCGCGGCCGTTTTCAACGCTGTCTGAATTGGACGGCACATATGACGCGATTGTGTTTGACCTGGGCATTTCATCGATGCAGATTGATCAGGCCCCGCGTGGTTTTTCGTTTCGCTTTGACGGGCCGTTGGATATGCGCATGTCGGGAACGGGCCCCACGGCGGCCGATTTGATTGCGAACACGTCCGCGGCGGATCTGGCGCGAATCCTGCGTGATTATGGGGATGTTAAACAATCCGCCGCCATGGCCCGCGCGATCCAGGCGGCAGCCCCCAAAACGACATTTGCCCTGCGCGATTTGATTCATCGCCCCGGCGACATGGCCCCCGTGTTCCAGGCCCTGCGCATTGCGGTCAACGACGAAATGGGCGAAGTGACGCGCGCCCTGGCCGCGGTGCCGGATTTACTGACGCCGGGCGGCCGATGCATTGCGGTGACATTCCATTCATTGGAAGATCGCTTGGTTAAAAACACATTTCGCGATTGGACAACCGCACCGGGGGATCCGCACCTGCCCACGGTGGCGACGGCGCCCTTTGCCCCGATGCGCCCCGAAACCCCGGGGGCGGACGAATTGGCCACCAATCCCCGCGCCCGATCGGCCCACATGCGTGGTGTGATAAAATCATATTGACGCCGTCGCGCAATATTTTCTATCATGCACGCAACAAGGAAAGGAATTTTAGATGAAAAAATTGATTATTAGCCTGATGGCAACTCTGATACCCGTCCGCGTGATGGCCAACCCGGCATGCCCGGTGTGCACGGTAGCGATTGGGGCGGCATTGCCCATTACCCGGCGCATGGGATTACCCGACGCGGTGGCTGGCATCTGGGTGGGCGCCTTTCTGGCGATTATGGGCTATTGGATTATCAAATTCATGGATCGGCGTCACTGGAATTTCCCGGGCCGAAACGCGTTGGTCTTGATATTGTCGGTGGCGACCATCGGCTTTGCCTATATCAACCAGGTTGAATACAGTCCGTGCTTCCTGGGCATCGACCCGTTACTGTTCGGGACGATTTTGGGGGCCTTGCTGTTTATCGGCACCGAAAAGCTGTATGATTGGATGAAGCAGAAAAATGGCGGTCACGCCCACTTCCCATTTGAAAAGGTGGTGTTGCCGTTGGTGGTGTTGACCCTGGCCAGTATTATTTTATTTAAATGCGCTTAAAATTTAACCCAAGGAATAACGCACATGAAAAAATCGGAAAAAATGAGTTTGAACGAATTGGTCAACCGGGTGGATGCCTCGAAAAAGGTCAATCCCTTGGACCTGTCATCGGACCAAGATTTATCCATCGCCCTGATGAATTTGATTTCATTAGAAGAACATTTCTTTTTCAGCGGTGCCAAAACGCAAAAGACCGGCTTTTATGATTTAATCAACACGGTCCGCGACATGCGCAAAGAATTGATGGAACGCATCGTCCAAAAATCCACCGCGGAAACCGGCGAAGTCTGGTGTATTTCAAAGCACCTGCTGGCCGCGTCCATGCGCCTGATGGAGGTGGGCACCAAAGCCCTGGGGGCCGGCAAGACCAGTGAGGCGTACAATTTGTTTAACAAGGCCTATGACCTGTATTCGCTGTTTTGGGGCATCAATATGAATCTGATTGACCTGGCGGGTGTGCGGGCGGTGGCACCGGATGTCGCGGCCGCCGCCGATCGGGATCCGGAACAGGCCCCCACCACACGGGCGACCAAGCGCAAAGACGCCGCAGCGACCACACCCGCGTGTCCGTTGGCCGGCGCCCAGGGTACCCAAAAATCCACAGCCAAGCGCCTGGGCGAATGGGTCAAGAATGCGGTGAATTGCTGCATCGAATAAATGCAAATTGGGTGTTGATTCCAATTTGAAAAACGTGCTAAGATGACGACAGAGAGATAAAATTTGATCAAAAATCTGTTGAATTTTTGCGGAATTTCCATGGCGACGTGGGTCGCGATGGCGGGCGCGTCCATGGCCGCCCAGGCCCCTAACCCGCGTTCGGGCGTGGCGACGCCGACGGTGTCCGTTGCGACATCCGGCACCACATCCCCGCGCGATGGCCGCGATGTTCAACGCCTGTCTGCCACCACGGCGACATCCACCCCCAGCACCACCGTCCAACGGTCGGCCGTGTCACGTAATGCCGCCGCCCCGACAACCAGTGCCCGCGCCACCGCACGTCAAACCGTTGTTTCCGCCGCGCCCCGCCCCGACGTCACCACGGCGCGCAGTGCCACCAATCTATCGCGCAGCGCGACCGCCGCGACAACCGCCCGGGCCGGCACCGTTGTATCCGCCGGCACGTCGAACGTGTCGCGCGCGGCATCCGCATCGCATGTGGTGCGCAGTGCCGCAACCCCATCGTCGGCCCGTGGCGCCGGCACATCGAACGTGTCGCGCGCGGCATCATCGCGCGCGACCGCCGTCTTTGACGACGTGTCCAAAATCGGGGGCGGCTATGCGGCGTGCCGCGAATCTTATAACACCTGTATGGATCAATTTTGTGCCAAGGCAAACGAAACCTATCGCCGGTGCTTTTGCAGTGAACGCTTTACCGAATTTCGGGATAAAGAGGCCGGCCTGGACGAAGCCAAAACCCTGTTGATGCGGTTCCAAGACAACAACCTGAACGCGGTGGATAAAACCGCAGCCGAGGTGACCGCCATGTACACCGCCACTGCCGGGGAACAGGCCATCAAAGACGACGTCAGTGGCGCATCCGCCATGCTTAGCGATATTAGCGACCTGTTATCCGGAAAACGCAAGGCCGGCAGCACGGGCGGTTCCCAATCCCTGTTGGACAAGGTTTTTGACCCGGGTTCGTTGGATTTTTCGGTCAGCATGGAAGACGCCTGGGCCGGCACCAACACCACCAACGACATTTTCTCTAATCGCTCCGCGGCATCAGACCTCAGCACGATGGAGGGCGCGGCATTATACAAAGCCGCCCATGATCAATGCACCCAATTGATTCGCGAGGCCTGTACCAGCGATGCCGTCACCAACATGGCCCGGTCGTCGTACAGCATCCTGATTTCCCAGGATTGCAACGCGTACGAGAAAAAGATCACCCAACAGGAAGAAGCCGTCACCAGCACCGTCCGCCAGGCGGAAAAGTACCTGCGCGAGGCACGCTTGGAAGAATACCGCACCCATAATTCGGCGGACGTCAACGAATGTCTGACCCGGGTCAAAGACGCCATCCAGGGCGACATGGTCTGTGGCAGCAATTATAAACGCTGCTTGGATCCGACGGGTCTGTACGTGAACGCCACCACGGGCGAGGCTATTTATACCCCCATGCTGTTTAAATTGCCGGAACAGATCAACCTGTACCAGGCGGCCAACAGCAACCGCGATATTTTGGACGTCAACCGCGATTTCAACAAATTCTTGGACGACAAACGGCAATTTGCCGCCACGGCCCTGGATTCGTGCCGCGACATGGCCGACACGGTCTGGACGGAATTCAAGCGCACCGCCATCATTGAAATTTCCCAGGCCCAAGACGAATTGATCGAAGACGTCAAATCCACGTGTGTCAGCACCATGGCCGAATGTTACGACAGCACTACCAATTCCTTAAAGGAGTTTGACACCACCACGTCCCAGATGTCCGGTGCCCTGGGGGTCTATGCGGCCAAAGATATGTGCAAAGAAAAGGTGGTTGCCTGTGCCGCCCTGTACGGCGGAAACGGCGCCCAACAATGTCAATTCGACAACAATGGTAAAATTAAAGAAACTTCCCTGGAATCCTGCGGGTTAAAGTCGCTGTTGGCCTTTGTATCTGCCGTCGACACCGTCAAAATCCAAGAGG
>JAAVBR010000066.1 GCA_014802705.1 bacterium
AAGGAACAGATGATTTCCATCAAATCCGACGGTGGATTGTCCGAAGAAGACATTAAAAAGATGGTTGATGAAGCGGCCGCCAACGCCGACGCGGACAAGAAAAAACGCGCCCTGGCCCAAGCCAAGAATAACGCCGAAGCCGCCATCTTTGGCATTGAAAAGTCGTTGAAAGAACACGGCGATAAAATCAGCGAAGATGACAAGAAAGCCATCGAAGACGCCAAGAAAGAATTGGCGGACGAAGTGGCCAAGGCCGACGCCACGGCAGAAAGCCTGAAGGCCAAGACCGATGCCTTGACCGAAAAAGCGATGAAGTTGGGCGAAGCGGTGTACAAAGCCGCCCAGGCCGAACAGGCCGCATCCGGGACTGCGGACGCCGGTTCCAGTCCGGCCGACGACGGCACCCGCGATGCCGATTTTTCGGAAAAGAAATAAAAAAATCCCCCGAACGGGGGATTTTTTTTATTTCTGATTTCTGATTTTCCGACACCCCGCCACTTCGTGGCACCCCTCTTGTACATGAGGGGAACTTTATACCGTTCTTAATCCTGCCATAAAGCACCGTCATCCCGTCGCAGGACGGGATCCATTGTCCGGTACATTCTAAACTTGACTCTTAAAAACGCCGCAAAGTTCCCCTCTGGCAAGAGGGGTGCCGGTATTACTGGATCCCGACCACGTACCACCCACGCAAACCCTGTTTGCGCGGGGCCCGGCCGTCGGGATGACGTTCTTAAGAATTAAAGAACGTACTCAGTTCCCCTCTGCGGAGGGGTGGCCGCAGGCCGGGGTGGTCTTTAATAATTCCTACCCCCGGCGGGCCGGGCGCGGATTTATGATTGACAATTATTGATGCTGTGATAATCTGGCCGGGCAAAGAGGTAAAAGATGGATTTCAATAACAAGACGGATAAAGATAATTTTTTCAAAAAACTGGTTCATTTCCATGATGATGTTAAATTGTTTCGTTCGGTTGCCAAAGATGTATTTATTCTGAAAAATCAACAAGGCAAAACCTATGACGTGTCGATTGTTTTCAAGGATGAAGATGTGCGCAATTCGTGCCAGAAAATTTTGGAAACCTATGGCGCCGATGGGGATCGTATTGAACAGAAAGCCCAACTGACCCTGGTGGCCCAGGTGCCAGAGGACAGTTTGTTATTGACCTTTGTCCAGTTTATGAAAAATGCCCTGTTGGCCAATCAGTATGATGCGGCGTGTCGGCAAATGAAATCCTTGACACAGGATGTGGCCGAATTGACCCAAGAACGTAAAGACATCTTTGATAAAATCGAAGAAATCAGTAATCTGAGTCAGGTTGTATCCGGTGGCATGGGCAGCCGCCGCGTGGGCAGCCTGAAACGTCATATCCATGACTTGAATGTGATAAAGATGAGTCAATTAAAAGTCCACAGCAAATAAAAAAAATCCCGCCGTCTGGCGGGGATTTTTTTTATTTAGAGCGTATAGAAACAGTTGGCACTGATATCAAATGTTCCGGTGGTATCGGTATAGGTGTTCGGCGCCAGATAACATTGGACGAGGGATGGTGCGCCAATTGGCCGCGTTCGGTCGTTGGGGCATTTGGTGCATCCGGATGCCGTGGCGCCGGGATTGCCGTAATACCCCGCATCACAACGATATTCCGCGATAAATTCGCATGTCGCGGGGAGGCAGGTGCCGGTTTTGCGGACCTGGTATCCGGCGCTGTGGGTGCGCCATTCGGTTTGGAGGTTACAGGTCTCGCATTCTACGCTGGCATCCACATCCAGACACCACCCATAACTATCAAAATCGGCATCTTCAATGCCGGGATATTGACCGAGTGTAGTTTTCCCCTCGCAAGACAGGCCGCGTTCGCATGGCGGATAAAAGTAGACACCATAGATGCTTTGTGGGCTGCAACGGCCATACATAATGGCTTTGTGGGTGCAAAGGGCATCGCTATCACTGTTTTGCTTAACGCATGCCTTGGACGAACATTGCATGCTGTTGATGCAGACTTCACCATCATCCAGGTTGGCGGCATGTGCGGGACAAATAAACATCAATCCCAAGAAAAGCATAATTTTTTTCATATTTCCCCCCATCAAAAACGAACCTTTGGATTAGGCATAGTGGGGAAAGAAAAAATCCCCGGATTTCTGGGAAAAACAAAAAAGAAAAAATGCCTAATCCAAAGGTTGGTTTGGATTAGGCATAGTGTTTTCAGTCGCTGTGCCCCGGATTATACCGTGTTGCGCGCATTTTTGCAATATAAAAAAATCCCCGTCCGATGGGCGGGGGATTTTTTTATTTTTCTTCGCCGATATAGGCGCCCATGTTGTGCGCCACCATCAACAACGGATCGTCCGGCGATACATAGGCGTTGGCGGTCTGCATCCCCGAAATATTGGGGTCGTCGGTCACGTCGCCCGCCGCAAAGAATTCCGACAGCGGCACCGTCACACATTGGCCGTTTTGCATCGCGGTCATGACATATGTTTCATTGTTGTCAATCGCATCCAGGGCCGCGTCGGCCATGCGGGCCGCCAAGATGCGGTCGCCCGCGGTTGTGTCCCCGGCACGCTGGAAATGTTCGGGGTAAACCGCCCGATTGGCAATGCCGGCGGCGGACAATTTGCGCGAAATAATATCCGCCGGGCGCCCCGAATGCCCGCGCAGGGATACGCCTTCGGATACCATCACGATGCCGTAATCCCGCGGGCGCGATTGAATGTGTGCGACCAAGGCATCGGGATCAAATTTGATTTCCGGAATTAAAATCGCGTCCGCGCCAAAGGCCACCCCCGCATGCAGCGCCAGGTTCCCACAATCGCGGCCCATGGTCTGGACCACGAACCAGCGATGATGGCTGCGCGCGGTTAAAATCAATTGATCACAGAATGACACAACCTGGCTGACCGCGGTGTCAAAACCCACCGTGTTGTCCGTCAACGGAATGTCCATATCAATCGTCTTGGGAATACAGACCAGGGACACGTCGGCATAAATTTCGCGATTGTTCCAGGCCAACGACAAACTGCCGTTGCCGCCGACCAAAATCAAGGTGTCTAATTTCAAATGGCGCAACGCGCGGCGAATGGTCTGGTTAAATTCCGCCAATCGGCCCGTGGCCGCCGCCGTTTCGTAATTCAGGGCCCCCGCATGTCCGTTGTGCAGCCAACTGCCCGCCAGGCGCGCCGTTTCAATCGGCAATGTGTTGGCATCAAACGTCACCGCACGCACCGGATCCACGCACAGGCCGTCTGTGCCGTCCATAATGCCCACCACCGTCCAACCGCGGCGCATGGCGCCGGTGACGACACGCTGAATCACCGTATTCAATCCCGAACAATCACCGCCGGTTGTCATAATTCCAATTCGTTTCATCTTTATCCCCCAATAAAATTTGTTTTTATTATAGCATAAAAAAGGTTGACAAAGAAATAAATTTTGCAATAATTTGTCCAAAAGTTAAATTATAAAACCCAAAGGCATACAATCATGGCCAGAAAAAACAGCAAAACCAACCAGATGGGCAAGACCAAGCGGTCGACCGATACGCTGATCGATGACGCCATCGCGCAACAGAATTCTTGGATGGCACAGCGGCGCGCGTTCGCGAACCGTTTCCTGCGCACGTTAAATGTGTTTGCAAAACCCGCCCCCCGTCCCGCCCAAACCGTTGTGGGCCGGCCCGCCGTGCGTGCGGCGGCAACCCCGGCGCCGGTGACGTCGGATCGGGAACACGGCATCCTGCGCGCGTATTGGTTTCCGATTGTGTGCGCGTTGATTGTGATCTTTGTGGCGATTTGGGTGGCCTTTGTCCGGACCAGCGGCCCGGCGCAACACGTCGCCCTGCCCGCGCCGGTGCCGGCGGTGGCCGAACCCATTGTTCAGCCGGTGGTGGACGACGAAATCGTCATCCCGACATTTGACCTGGTGCGGATTGAACGCGGCGGCAATATTATTGTGGCCGGCCGGTGGCGTGCGCATCAAAATATATCGATCGCCATGAACGATAAAATTATCGCGACCGAACGCACCGATTCCCGTGGTGAATTTATCTATGCCCCCAGTCGCGCGTTGGAACCGGGCAACTATACGGTTTCGTTGATCGGGGTGGATGGCGATGTCGCATCCACGGACAAGGTTTTCCTGTACGTATCGCCGCGCGGTTATGAAAATTCTGTGTCGCTGTTGATGACCCAGGATGGCAGCACCCTGTTGCAGTCCCCGACATTGGTGGACGGTGATTTGGCGGTGACCAAGATTGATTATATGGACGACGGCCGCATGGTGGTGTCGGGTGATGCGTTGCCGCGCCTGCGCGTGTCGTTGACATTGAACGGTCGGTATATGGGCTTTGCCCGCGTGTCGGATCATAAACACTTTGGCCTGGGGGTCGATGTGGGACAATTGACGCCGGGTGAAATGTATGAATTGGATGTGCGTCTGCACGATGGTGATGGGCGCGCGGTGGCGACGGTAACACATCGCTTTGAAATGCCCCACCCCACCGGTGACGACAATACGTTTTACACCGTGCGGCGCGGGGATTGCCTGTGGGTGATTGCGCGGAATTTCCTGCGGCGCGGCGTGCTGTTCAGCATTATTGCCGAACGCAACAATATTGAAAACCCGAACTTGATTTTCCCGAAACAGGTCTTGAACATTCCGGTCGGCGAAAAATAAGACGCCCATGGATTCGATAACAGATATTTTTTCCGACAGTCAGGATTTATCCTGTGCCTATGACACGCGCGATGTGGGGTGGCACATTGAAAACCACGGGGCCGAAACGATTGTCGGTACGATCAAGACATTAAGTGATGTCTTTGTGGAATGGTACCTGTATGACAACACCCAGGAAAAAGATATTGAATCTTTCCTGGCGAACGAAGGGTTGGCGTTAATCCTGACACCGGATGACTTTATGGCCTTGATGACAGGGACGGCGTACCTGGATGAAATGCTGTGTTCGGTTATTCAGGCCAAGTTGCCGTTTGCATTAAGTGGCGAACGCCTGCAAAGCCTGAATGACGTGGTCAAAAAACAGATAAAATATCCCTGTATCCCGTGTCGCGATATGGATGCGGCGGTGGCATTGATCAATGATATTCGCGCCTATGAAAAAGAAATAAAAATGCAAAAGCAGCGCGAATATAACCAGGGTTATTATTCCAAAAACCAGGAACATATGCGCCAGTATCATCGGGATTATTATCATAAAAATTTACGTCAAGCCCGCCGGGAATATTATGAAAAAAATATGGATCATATATTGGAAAGACGTCGGGAATATTATTATAAAAATAAAGACAAAATTAAAGAATCCCGCCGGGAATACTATATCAGAACCAAAGAACAGCAAAGCGCATATAAACAGAAATATTACCTGGAAAACAAAGATAGAATCCGGGAAAACTGTCAGAAATATTATGACAGAAACCAGGAAAAAATCAAAGAATACAACCGGGAATATTATCGTAAAAATCGCGAAAAAATCCGGGAAAAACACCGGCTTACGGACAAAAGTCATTATGCCGAGCACAAGGCGGAACACATGGAAAGACAAAGACGCCTGCGCCAGCGCTATGCCGATCAAAAGATAAGCGCCCTGAAAATGTGTCCGGCGTTTATGTTCCTGAGCCAATTGCGTACCGTTGATTTTCAATTATACCGGACACAGTACAAGGTTAATGAAAACATTGTGAACAAGGCATGGAAAGACTGTGCGGCGTTACAGTGCGGCAATACGAACCTGTGTCCGTTGGTCGCAGGCAATGTGCAAGATGCCGTGGTTCGTGCCCAATGTTCCATGCCGCGTGTCTTTGAATTTGATATGGCGGTGGCAAAAATTCAAAATATTGTCGCGCAATTGAAACAGGCCGAAAAATAAAGCCCAAAAAGCGACATTTTTCCCCGCATGTCGCGGGGAATTTTTTTTGTGAAATAATCCCTTGTTAAAAATCGTCCAATCCGCTAGGATACTTGGGCCAGAGGGAATGCGCCCTATGCCTAATCCAAACCACCGTTTGGAT
>JAAVBR010000067.1 GCA_014802705.1 bacterium
GTTCCTGTGGTTTAATATCGGGTTGGAAATCAATATGCGCCGCCTGTGGCAAATGCGGCACACCATATTCGGCTTTGGCGCGGCCCAGGTGTTGATGGTGGTGGCGATGCTGTTCCCGGTGTTGTTTGGCGTCACGTCGTGGACCATTATGGGGGCGGTGATGGTGGCCTTGATCCTGGCGATGTCGTCCATGAGCGAAGATCTGCAAATCCTGGCCGATCGCAATGCGCTGGGGACGACGATGGGCAAGCAGACGTTTTCCATTTTGTTGTTCCAGGATCTGTTGTCGATTCCGTTGTTGGCGATGGTGCCGGTCTTGGCGGGGAAATCCATCAATTTGGGGGCGACGGTCATTGACATTGTGGTGTTGTCGGTCGGATTGATTCTGGGGGTGATGATTGTCGGGCGGTTGATTTTAAATCCCTTGATGCGGGGCATTGCGCGCCTGCGATCCAAAGAGGTCTTTTTGTTGGCCGTGGTGTTGAACATTATCGTGTGGGCGGTGGTGTTGGATATGTTGGGATTGCCGTCGTCGTTGGGGGCGTTTTTGGCGGGGATGCTGTTGTCGGAAA
This sequence comes from bacterium, assembly GCA_014802705.1. Classification (GTDB taxonomy): domain Bacteria; phylum Pseudomonadota; class Alphaproteobacteria; order Rs-D84; family Rs-D84; genus Enterousia. Next base: position 573 of record JAAVBR010000067.1, read on the forward strand.
CGATTTATCAGCACCAGGTGCGTGCCGAAATCGAACCGTACACGACGCTGTTTATGGCGCTGTTCTTTGTGGCGTTGGGTATGGGATTGAACGTGCCGTTTTTGATGCAGCATTGGGCGATGGTGTTGCTGGGGTTGGGGGGATTGATCTTTATCAAATTTGTGGCGATCTATATCGTGGCGCGTGTGCGCGGGGTGTCGTCCCGGGATGCGTCCATGATTGCGCTGATCCTGGCCCAGGGGGGCGAATTTGGCCTGTTGATTTTACAGACCATGAAGCACAGCGGGATCGAGGCCATTCCCACCACGCACGAAGAAATTTTAACCGCGATTATTATTTTATCGATTATGGCGACGCCGATTTTGTTGGCGATTTATGACATGTTACAGCGGCGCGGATGGTTGTGTGCCCATTGGGGCGCCAAAGATGTCACGCGCCCGCAAAACGCTGCGGCGGCCGAGGTGATTATCTGTGGATTCGGCCGTGTGGGGCAGATTGTGGCCCAGATGTTGGATCGCGCGGGGGTGCGGTATGTGGCCCTGGATTTGAATGTGGATGCGGTGATGCATGGGCGGGACATGGGATATAATGTCTGTTATGGGGATACGACGTCCGAACGCGTGATGCGTGACATGGGATTGGCCCCGCGGCGGACGCGTGCCGTGGTGGTGGCGTTGGATAATTCGACGACGGCGCATAACACGGTGGCCTGTGTGCGCGCGATTGCCCCGCGGGTGCGGATCTTTGCCCGGGCGCGCAATTTGGCTGAATCGCGGGCCTTGATCGACGACGGCGTGCAAGAGGCCCAGCCCGAAACCATTGAATCATCGTTCCGATTGGCCTATGGCGTGTTGGAAAACATCGGGGTGTCCGAACGGCGGATTGATGATTTGCTGGATGAAATGCGGGCGAATAATTATGCCGCCTTGGCCAATGGCGAAGAACGCCGGTAAAGGCATTTTATAGGAAGTTTTTCCGTATCGCGTCGGGGGTCCCCGGCGCGATTTATATTTGCTTTTGGGGGGCGGCCTTGCTATATTGCGCAAAACGGGGAAAAGGAATGAAGAAAGTCACAAAAATTTTAGCGATTATTTTCGGCGTGATCGCCGCGGATCAATTGAGTAAGGGATATTTAATCTATCTGTTGACCGGGCGGGTGCCGGGCATGGTGGACGCGTGGGATCTGGTGTCGGTGCCGTATTTGATACGCCAGGTGAACGCGTTCTTGAACATTGTCTTTACGTGGAATCCGGGGGCGTCGTTTTCATTGCTGCGCGGGGTGGGGGAATATGCCCCGTGGGCGATTGCGTTGATCACGGCGGCGATTGTCGGGTTTATTTTGCATTATTTGTTCCGGCGTTCGTGCGATCCGGAACAGGTGCCGTTGGCCTTGATCGCCGGCGGGGCGATTGGGAACCTGATCGATCGCGTGCGGTTTGGGGCCGTGGTGGATTTTATCGACGCACATGTGGGCGGATGGCATTGGCCGGCGTTTAATGTGGCCGACACTTGTATTGTGTTGGGGGTCGCCCTATTTATCTTGAAATGGTATATCGAACGGCGCAAGTGCACCCGGGCGATGTAACGGACCAAAAGGAATCAAAGAATGGTGAAATATCTGGATCAGAATAATTCGGGCTTTGCCCAGTGGAACACCAACCGGACGGCGGTGGCCGGGACAAAATCGGGGCTGTCGCGCGCGCTGTGGTGGGTGGTGATCTTTTTGGCGTCGTGGTGGCTGGTGTCTGTGTGGATGGGACCGAAACAGACCACCCCGGCGGCGGAATCTGCCCCGGCGCCGGTGGCGGCCGACCTGTCGCGGGTGCCGGTGTTTGATGCGGCCAATGATCAAATCAGCGCCCGGATCCAAGGCCTGCGGATTACGAATATTGAATTAAAGGATTTCAAGGCCACGGATAAATCCGGGGACAGTGTGGTGGTCTTGCTGGGGGAAAACAACGATTTTGCCGAAGTGGGGCTGCTCTCCACCGGGACAACGGCGCCGGGGGTGGACACGGTCTGGAAAACGGATGCGGAAACCGGCACGTTGACGTGGAAAAATAAAGACGGCGTGTCGTATCGCCGCGTGGTGTCCAGCGATGGCTATATCATCACGGTGCGTGACGAAATCACCAATAAATCCGGCCGCGATATTTCCATCGCGCCCTATGCCCGGATTGTGCGGACCGGGGACACGTCGCGCAGCGCGGGCGTCTTTACCGGGGCCATGGTGCGGGCCAACGGGGATATCGAACGCGAAGACTGGCGCGATTTGGGGCGGCGGGCGTACGCCTTTACCACGGTGGACGGCTTTGCGGGTTTTGCGGATCAATATTGGGAAACGATTTTATCGGTGGACAGTCCCGATCAAACCATTCGCGTAAAGCGTACCGATGCCACATTGGATGCCGGCCGGTACCAGGCCGATGCCGCGGCCGCCGCGGTCGCGATTGCCCATGGGGCAACCCACACGATCCAGACGCGCCTGTATGCCGGGCCGCGGGATCAAAAGATCCTGGGGGCGGCCGATGCCCAGATTCCCGGCATTTCGCGCACAATGGATTACGGGTGGTTCTGGTTCTTGACGCGGCCGATGCTGTGGATTTTAAATACCTTGAATGCGTGGGTGATGAATTATGGCGTGGCGATTATTTTGCTGACGCTTGCGCTGCGCGGGGTGCTGTGGCCGCTGACGCGTAAATCCTATGCGTCCATGATGGCCATGCAAAAGATGCAGCCGGAAATGGCCCGCATCCAAAAGCAATTTGCCCAGGATAAACCCCGCATGCAGATGGAAATGATGCGCCTGTACCAGACGCACAAGACGTCGCCGATGTCGGGGTGTCTGCCGATGCTGATCCAGATTCCGATTTTCTTTGCGCTGTACAAGGCCCTGTTGATTTCGGTCCAGATGCGGTCGGCGCATTTCCTGTGGATTTCGGATTTGGCGACGATGGATCCGTACTTTATCTTGCCGATCCTGATGGGGGCGACAATGTGGTGGCAACAGAAATTGCAATCGGCCGGGACGAAATCCGCCGGCAATGATGTCGCCGCCCAGACGCAACGGATGATGCGTTGGATGCCGTTGCTGTTCACCGTGATGTTTGCATGGATGCCGGCGGGATTGGTGCTGTATTGGACGGTGTCGAACGTGTTCGGCATTGTACAGATGTATATCATCAAACGCCGGAAATAAAAAATCCCGCCGAATGGCGGGATTTTTTTTATTCCACAGAATATTTATTTATATGATATTTTGCCAGACCAACCGGTGATCCATGTCGTTGTTGTTCCCAACAAGCATCGATTTCCGAACAAACACAACAAACCATCGCGCTTGCTGTGATATTGGGGGGATACAATAACATCGGCGCCTGATGTTGATAGGGCGTCATAAACCGCCCCTGCGACGCATGCATCTTTGGACAGAGCCCCGAAATTTGTATCATTTGTCGGCAAGTATGTTTGATCCGTGGGGGTAATCAATTGAAAGAAAAGATGTTCACATCGTGAAACACCAGTGATGCGCTCTCCAACATTTACCTTTGCTTCCACATTGCTAAAGACCGTTGGATTAAGATACATGCTAGGCGCGCTTTCTTGAAAACTTGTGCATGCAGATAAGGTACATAACGTACCCAAAAGAATATATTTTTTCATACCCATCCTCTTGTTTGGTAAAAAACGAAAACCGTCCAGCAAAGACAGGACGGTCGGGGAGTTTGCGAAATCATACATTCAATGATTCTGTTGGCCTTTCGGAAAAATCCGTGTTTTATAGCCAACAGCCCCCCGACCACTTTTAATAGTCAGGGATAAATAACGATGCGAATCCACAGGAAGCATATCGGATTGACGATGGCCCACTGTTTTGCACCGGAATGTAAAGGCTCGCAAAAGCCCCGAACCAAGTGTCCCCACTGGTTCGGTTCCCATTATACTGGGATCAGGGAATGAAAGCAAAGGAATTTTTAGCATCCGACCGCGCCGGGAATAAGGTCTATAAAATTATTGCGCAAGATGCCTGTTCCGATTAAACTGGAATCCATGCGGGAATATCATTTTTGGGTTTATATTTTATTTGATGAACGTGCCCAGGCAACCTATATCGGTATAACAAACAACCTGGAACGACGTATGATTGAACATAAAATGGGACTGGTTGATGGGTATACCAAAGAACACAACATTCACAAATTGGGATATTTTGAACATTACAAATACATCAATGACGCGATTGCCCGTGAAAAGATATTAAAAAAATGGAATCGTGCATGGAAGTATCGATTGATCGAGACCATGAATCCCAATTGGAATGATTTATCCGTCGGCTTGGATGAGTACATCAAAAATATGGTAATTTTATAGACCAACTTTCCATATAGAACTTAAAAACTATACTCTTGTCACTCCCGCGCAGGCGGGAGTGGGGCTATGAACCCTAAAGCCCTGTGCTTCTAATTTTATAGACCCTATTCCCGCCTGCGCGGGAATGACAAAGGGGGGCGGCGGATTTTCAGCCTTGATTAAAAACGCGTTTTTGGCATATGCTTTTTATACGAAATATGATATAATTCCGTCAAAGGAGATTTACGGATGGAATTATCAATCAATATCGGATGGTTTGAATGTCAGCACCCCAGCAAAGGCTATGGTCTGGATTTCTTTACGGTGCCGGGGATTTTGAAACGGGCGGGCTTTTCCGCCGCAGAATATTTTCCATCTGTGGGACATTTTTCGGCCAATCCAACCCTGATCAATCGGGTTATGCGGTCGGCCGGCATGCGATTTTACAGTGGGCATTTGCCCATGGTTGGGGACCAGTTGTCGTTTGATGCGAAAATCTATAAAGAACGGTTGGATTATTTAAAAGACTGGATTGAATATTATGCCAAATTGGGGATTCAGGTGGCGGTTGTTCATCCGGACGAAGGTCCGTTTCCCTTGGCCCAGCATCCGGCCCGTATGGAATTGTGTGTTAAATGGGCGCATGCCCTGGCGCGGCACGCGGCCAAGTTTGGCATGAAAATCGCGGTTGAAACGACATGGATGCGCGGGTCATTGTTTGCCTATCATGACAATATCCGTTATTTCAAAGACCACATTACGGCGGCCAATTTGGGATTTTGCTTTGATACCGGGCATGCCTGGGGCGCCGATACACCGGCCGCCCATCGGGATATTGAAAAGAATTTCTGGACCACATGGGATTTGATGAAAGACCGCGTTTTCACATTCCATCTGCACAACACGTATCCGAATTCGGATTATCATAATCCCTTTCATATGGGGGGAATTGATTTCAAACGTTTCTTTGCCGCGGTTAA
>JAAVBR010000068.1 GCA_014802705.1 bacterium
CCGCGCAGGCGGGAGTGGGACTCTCAACCTAATAAAGCACTGTGCTTTTAATTTTATAGCCCCTATTCCCGCACCGGGCCCCGCGCAAACAGGGTTTGCGTGGGTGGTTCCACGCGGGAATGACAAGGATATAAGTGTTTTATGGCAAGATTAAAAACGGTATAAAGTTCCCCTCTGGCAAGAGGGGTGGCGGCGAAGCCGACGGGGTGTCGGTTTCGTGTTCGCGTACGCTCACGCTCTTATAACCTGGGCCCGGCGACGCCGGTACAACATCTGAACTCTGAACGCTGCACTCTGAAAACTAAAAAATCCCCCGTTCGGGGGATTTTTTTAGTCGCCCTGGCCCAAGTTCATGAAACGGATGCCGCCCATTTGGTTATTATTACTGCGGTTTAAATCCTCTTTGACACTGGCAATGGCCACATTAAACTTGTTGATGCATGTGGTCACCGATTCCCGCGTCGCCGACAAGGTGCCGCATGGGCTCACGTCAGTCAGCATCCAGGACTTATACGCCTCAATATCCCTATCCAATTGGCGCTTGGCATTGCCGTAATTCCCACTGGTGGCCGCCGTCCGCACCAGCATCAAATTCGATTGCAGACAATCCAACACGGTTGCCTTGGATGCTTTGGCGATGCAATCATCGGCCCCGTTTAAAATAATATTGCGGTTCTTGCTGTTGGCGGCACTGCTCGTGCCACTGTCCGTGGCGGCGCCGGCCGCCTGCATCGCGGATGTCAAGACCGATTTTTCCAATTGGGTTTTCAACCGCTGCATCGTCGCATCCAGAAATTCATATTGTTTGTACATCTGTTGCGTCATCAGGGTGGTTTTCAGCGCGATAACTTCGCGCATGTACTGTTTATCCTCGGCCGTGCTGACGTTCTGGGTGGCCCCAATGTTATAGACGTGCGTCGAACACAGCGCCAACCCCGGCGCGATATAGGGATTGCTGTTCGGATCACTGCACCCGTTGTCAACGGCCGCCATGGCCGGCGCGGCCATCAACACCGCCCCCAGCATCAGCGCCCAAACCTTTCCGGCAAAGATGTTTTTATTCTGTTTCATTATTGTTAAATTTTAAGACACTGTTGATAGCTAAAAGGATCTGTAATTTTACTGCAACTGCAATAGTTAAGCTTACTATCCCACTCCCCGCCCCATGTGCTACACAAGCTTTTTTTCGAATCAGAACTATCGCTTTGTTTTAATACAATTTCTTTTGCACTAAAGGCTGTGCTGTTATCACGCAAAGAATTCAAACCGCTTTCGGCCAGACTTTGCGTTGTGTACGTAGTCGTCAATGAATCCAACGACTTGCCCGTGCCGGATGTAAACGGCACAAAGGCACGATCCAATTCACTTTCTGAGACACAAACCTTGGTATTGGGCAATTTGCGCAGGGTCACCGCCTGGACCAAGGTATCATAATCCGCAATGCCGTTGCGCGTGCCATTATCATTCACACCGCAATATTTGGCCAATTCCATTTGAATATCCGCGGCCGTCCGATTACGCGTATACCGCGACGACCCCAGGGTATTGGGCGCATCCTGTTCAATCATCCGTTGCAGGGTCTGAACATCAATTGATGCCTCTTTCTTCATATTGCGGAACAGCACGGAATTATTCAACGCATCGGACACACAGCCGATTTTGATCGACCCTTGTCCCTTGCCTTCTTCTTCGCCATACAGCCAATTTTGCTGCACTTCGTCCTGATCGGTCAGGGTTTGAATCAATTGACATTCGCCACTTTTTATATCTTTACCTTTCTCGCACAAATACTTGCCCCAAACATGGCATGTCCCGCTAAGCATCAAATAGATGTCCGTCAAATCGACCCCCACCGCCTGGGCTGTGACGATGGCACTGTAAATTTCATTCAACACCGCGTTATAATCATCAAAGAACGGCAGGGCTTTTTCCTTGAACGCCTTGACACGCCGGGGGCCCGAACAATTGTTCCCCGTCCGGTCACATCCCGCGTACGCAAAGGCGCTCTCCATCGTGGCTTTCAGGGTTTTCATGGCGACCGTGGCGTTTTCAATTTTGGACATAATTTGGCCGGAAACCTGTTCCCGCACCAAAATATCGGCCGACACGCCGGCGTTGGCCGCCGCAACCTGGGCCTGGGTTAAATTATCGCTGACCGATGGCGCCGCACTGGGGGCCGTCGTTTGCATTTGCGCGGCGGCGGCCGCCTGGGCGGCGGATGCCTCTGCCTGGGCCAGGGCCTGGGCCGTTAACTGCTTTTGTTCCTCTAACGCGGCCTGTAACTGTTGCGTGGCGGCGGCATTTTGCTGGGCCATTTGGGTCTGCATTTGCTGCATCTGGGCCTGCATCTGTTGCATTTGCTGGGCGCTTTGGGCGGCCTGGGCCTGGGCGGCGGCGGTCGCCGCGGCGTTCGCGGCATCATTCGCGCGGGCCGTGGACGTGGCCACCAATTGCGCCGCGATGTATTGGGTTAAATCATCGCCGTATTTTTTGCACGTATCGTTGGATTGCACACACCCCGACACGATGGGCACCGCCACATCCATCGACGAACACCCGCCTGATGCACATTTCGGCTGGGCACAGCGCATAATCAACGCATTGCAATTGCCAAAATCCGCCGTGGGCGCGGCCCCGCCCGCCCGCGGATTGGTTAAATTATTCCAGTTATTGTTGGCAACAGATCCCATATTGGTGGGATTGTACGCGGTCAAATTACTGCCCGCTGTGGTCGGCACGGCGGCCCACACCCCCATCGGCGCCAGCGCAACAGCCATCACAAAAAATCGGGTTATGACTTTCATCTTCTCTCTTATGCCCTATTGTAACACAAAACCCCCCGGCATAAAAGCAAAAGTTTTGGGGACCGACACCCCGGCCCGTTGGGCCACCCCTCTTGCCAGATGGGAACTTAGTATGTTCTTAAGTTCTTAAAAACGGTGAAAAATTCCCCTCTGGCAAGAGGGGTGGTGCGAAGCACCGGGGTGTCGGCAAATCAGGCAAAAAAAATCCCCCAGTCAGGGGATTTTTTTTTACAACAGGCACGATAATGTGGCGCCGGCGTTCTTGATTAAAAACCAACCCGTCCGGTAATCCGTCGCATAGATAGTGGCCATAAACAAAATGATAATCGCCATCACCGCAATGACATTGTTCTTTTTGCCCTTCATGCAATACAGACTGATGTTATAGAACAAAAAGATCAAATACGCATCGACCAACAAACTGATGATCCACATCGACGTGCAATTAAACGCCAACGCATTCAACACCAAAATCACCGGATAAATGAAAAAGATCGAGGCCAAGCCCTTGATCGCGATTTCCCAGTCGCGTTCGCCGCCCGTAATTTCGGACACCAGCATCAGCAGCCCCCCCATCACAAACAGCAACGCCACCGCCAACACCGGCACAATCACCACCGCCGTAAAGATGGCCCCAATGGTCACCGTCGCCCCACCGATCAAACGCAATCCCAACACCAAAATCCCCGCCAACAGCCCGAACATAAAGGCCCGCAGCATGGATTCTTCCAAATTGCCATCGGCGACAATCTTGGTAAAAAACCGCTTGGGCTGGGTCACAACGCCCGCGATGGCGGAAAACCAATTTTGAATTTTTTGCTTCATAGAACGACTCCGGTTTGATTATTTCTATTTTTGCTTTATAATTACAAAAAATCAACGGAAAAAATATGAAAAAACTTGCAATTGTTGGACGGCCCAACACCGGTAAATCAACCCTGTTTAATGCCCTGACGGGGACGCGCGACGCGTTGGTCCACGATCGCCCGGGGGTCACCCGTGACGTGATCGAAGGGCGCATAACCGGCCGGTCCTGGACCATTTTTGACACGGCGGGCCTGGAACGGGCCAAGACCGGCATTGCCGCGCAATCAACCGATATGGCGATGCAGGCCCTGGCCGACGCCGACGCGATTCTGTTCGTGGTGGACGGGCGGGCGGGCCTGTTGGCCGAAGACCTGGATTGGGCCCGGGCGATTCGCCGGGCGACGCGCGCGCCGGTGCGCCTGTTGGTGAACAAAGCGGAATCTGCCCGGCGCTTGGGATCGATCGACGATTTTTATAAACTGGGCTTTGGCGCGCCGTTTTTAATCGCCGCCGAACACAAACAGGGTTTTGACGCCATCTATGACTTCTTGGATTCGGTGGCGCCCGATGCCGCGAACGCGCCTGACGCCGCGGATAACCGTCTGCAAATCGCCATTATGGGGCAACCCAACGTGGGCAAATCCACCCTGGTCAACCGGATTTTGGGGCAAACGCGTCAAATTGTCCAGGACGCCCCCGGCATCACCCGCGATACGGTCAAAATCCCGGCGCATTTTTATGGCCGCGATGTTATTTTGATGGACACGGCCGGCCTGCGGCGCAAGGCGGGCGTCACCGACGACGTGGAAACATTGTCGGCGTTAAAATCCCTGGACGCGGCCACGCGCGCCGATGTCGTGATTTTGGTGGTGGACGCGACGCGTGATATTGAAAACCAGGCCCTTGGCATCGCCGGCCGCGTCTATGACGCGGGCAAGATTTTATGCGTCGCCCTGAACAAATGGGATTTGGTGCCACCTGAATTGCGCGATGAAAAATTATTACACCTGAAACACCAATTCGCCAATTCGTTCCACCAGATTATCAAGCCGATGATTCTGGCCATATCGGCGGAAACGGGCACCGGCGTCCAGAATATGTTCCGCCGCATTTATGAACAGTGGGATCTGTCGAACACCGACGCCCCGACCAGTTTAATCAACCGCATCCTGGAAAAATTGGTCGCCGATCGTCAACCGCCGATGTCGCGCCTGAAACGCCCGATGAAAATTAAATTCGCCCGCCAGACCGGCCGGCACCCGATGCGCATCACGATCAATGTCGGCGGCGCGTCGGATATCCCCGAATCCTATACACGTTATCTGCGCCGCGGCCTGGCCACGGCATTGCACTGGGAACACTTGCCTGTTGTGATTGAATACGAAAAAGCGGATAATCCATTCGATTGATCCATCCAACCGGTGGCATCAATCATGGCATTGTGGGTTGAGTCATGCTCTCTCTGCAAACCAAAAGAAAGCGCCGGGATTCCGGCGCTTTCGTTTTTTTTAGGCCACGGTCAATTCATCCCATGTACAGATAACATTCGCGTGTTCCACGCCGTCCGGCGTCATAATTTTATGCCGGGACACGTTTCCATCCATGGCCACATCCACCGTGATCGCGGGCGTGTCGGGGGATATTTCTTTTTTATAATTCAATTCAATCCGGCGCAGTTTATGCGTGTTGCGGTATGCGTACCCCACACTTTCGGTCGCCCACACGGCATAGACGGCATTGTTGATATGTTGATTGACATCCACATCATCAAACCGGCACCGGAACGTATGGGATTTTTCCGATACGAAATCGGGGAACCTGTCAAACGTGCGGTCCCATGCCCGATCCGGATTCACGGTCCACCGCGGCAGATTTTCATCCAACCGCAGCGGCCGGCGCCGCGCCATATCGATCAAGACCCACTGGGACGTGGCGCGAACCATCAGGCGATTGTCCGCCCCGTGGATTTCAAAATCACGCGTCGCGCGCAGGGCATCTTGGCATGACGGCCATGTGATAAAGGTCAATTCTTCGCGTTCGGTCGGCATTTCGATAATATCGACCAAATAATGCGTCACGACCCAGGCCATCCCATGCGCCATGCAATATTCATACCCGACGCCCAGCATTTCCGCATGCCGGTCCCCCATGCCCTGTAATTCATTCATCAGGATAAGGGGGCGCATATTGCCATATCGGTCACACTGATAGGCTTGGAGTGTCTTTTGAATTTTCAAGATTTCAGACATCACCCTACTCCGCGACCGTCGGCGCCACGACAAAGTCCACCGCATCGCCCAAGACAATCACGTCCGCACTCGCCGCCGTCGCGCTCAAGGCATGCAATGCCGCGGGCGTCCCCGCCGGCACGGTCAATGTTTCCAGACGCGCGCCATTGCCGATCTTGCGTTCGGTCCGCAGGCCCCGCACCGTTTTCAGAATATCCAACGCGATCTGCATATCTGCCACATCCGTATCATATTCGGCATTAACCGTCGGATACGCGGTCAGATGCAGTGTCACGCCCCCTTCGGACGGCTGATAAATCTTTTGCCATAATTCTTCGGTGATAAACGGAATGAACGGCGCATACAGCCCCAATATCGCCCGCAGAACCGCAAACAATGTCCATTGCGCCGCCGGTTTGGACACGGCGTCATACTTTTCCGGGGACCAGAACCGGTCTTTGATAAATTCCAAATACTGGTCACAGAACACGTCATAAAAGAACGTGTCAATCGCCGCGCGCGCGTTGTAATTGTCGTATTTATCCAAATTACGCCGCACGTCCGCGACCGTTTTGTTCAGTTCTGATAAAACCCAGCGATCTTCGATAAACCGATCCGCCACCGGCACCGACACGGTTGTCGCCGGATCAAAGTCCGTCAGGTTCATCAGCACGAATTTCGCCGCATTCCAGAGTTTGGTCAGCAGTTTGGATCCGCGCTTTACCTCGTCATCGCTATAACGAATATCCGTGCCAATCGGCGCCGTCGCGATCCAGTACCGCAACGCGTCCGCGCCAAATTTCGCCACCGCGTCCAGGGGATCTGTCCCATTGCCCTTGGTCTTGGACATTTTTTGTCCCTTGGAATCGCGGACAATACCGTGGAAATTGACGGTCCGGAACGGCACATCGTTCATGACATACATGCCCAACATCACCATGCGCGCGACCCAGAAAAAGATAATATCCGGCCCGGTGTACAGCAAATCTGTCGGATAATATTTGGCCAATTCCGGCGTCGCATCCGGCCAACCCAACGTTGAAAACGGCCACAGCCCAGATGAAAACCACGTATCCAAACACGACGCATCACGGGTCAGTTCTTTGCCGCCCGCCTGCGCAACCGCGTCTTCTTCGGTTTCGGCGACATAGATATTCCCATCCGCATCGTACCAGGCGGGAATCTGATGTCCCCACCACAGTTGCCGCGAAATCGACCATTCATGAATATCACGCATCCACGCCATAAACAGGTTATAGCGATGATCCGGCATAAATTTGATTTTGCCATCTTCCACCGCACGGATAACCGGTTCGGCCAATTTTTGGGCATCCACAAACCATTCGTCGCGCACCATGTATTCAATAACCACGCCGCCCCGTTCGGAATAGGGGGTCGGAATCACCCGGTCATCAATATGCGTCAACAGGCCCGCCGCATCCAGATCCGCAATGATCGCGGCCCGCGCGGCAAAGCGATCCATCCCGCGATACTTTTCCGGCACAACATCCACATCCGCCATTTTCGCATCGCCCGTCAACACGCACACCACCGGCAAATCATGCCGCAGCCCCACGGCCCAGTCGTCTTTGTCATGGGCCGGGGTAATTTTCACCGCGCCGGTCCCCTTGTCCGGGTCGGCGTGAACATCCGCAATCACCGGGATTTCAATATCGGTCAATGGGATAATCGCCGTACGCCCGATCAAGTGCTTTAATTTTTCATTGTCCGGATGAATGGCAATCGCCTGGTCGCCGAACAATGTTTCGGGCCGGGTCGTCGCAATTTCAATGTGGCCGCCATCTTTTAACGGATAATTAAAGTAATAAAATTTGCCCTTTTCTTCTTTGATATCCACCTCTAAATCCGAAATCGACGTCTGCTGTTTCGGGCACCAGTTGACCAGACGCCGCGCCTTGTAAATCAATCCGTCGTTATACATTTTGACGAACATCTTGTTCACGGCGCGCGACAATCCCGCATCCATGGTAAAGCGCAACCGTGACCACGCCGGCGTCACCCCCAGGGTGTGCAGCTGATTCAAAATCTGCCCCCCCTTGTCCGCCTTGTACGCCCAGGCGGCATCCAGTAATTCGGCCTTGGTCAAGGCGCGCGGATTAATACCGCGTTTGGATAAATCTTTTTCCACCATCAATTGCATGGCGATGGACGCGTGGTCCGTGCCCGGTTGCCACAACACGTCATAGCCATCCATCCGTTTATACCGGCAAACAATATCGGTCAACACGTTGTCCAACGCGTGCCCCATATGCAGATTCCCCGTCACGTTCGGCGGCGGCATCATGATGCAAAAGGGTCGTCTGTCGGACGCCACATCGTTTTCCCAAAACGTGTTATTATCCCAAAATTCTTGGATACGGGTTTCAATGTCCCGCGGATTGATATTTTTACCCAATTCAATGTTCATCTGTTTATTTCCTGATGGTTGGTGTCCAATTTTTCGTGTCAATTTTTGGCATGGCCGACGCATCATCCAACACGCGCCAATTCTGCGTCCGGCCAAAGGGCCCGATTTTCCCGCGCACATTTAATTGCCCGGGGGTATCCGTCCACATGACGGACGCATAAACCTTGCCCGATTGGGGATCCATAATTTTGCCGCCGCTGTACCGGTTATCATCCGCGTCCCATACCATGTTCCAAATGATATCCAGGCCCACGTACGTCGGCGCGCCGGGCACCCGGTCCGCCACCCGAACCGGCGCGGCCAGTGTTTCAGAAATTTTCCCATCCGCCCCGTACAGCGCGACAATTCGACCGGCCACCTTGGTATCATCCCCGTCGGTGTATTCATAGATCTGTACGATCGATTTCGGCGTGTTTGTTTCATCATCGATGGTCTGATACGTCCCGACCAAGGGCGCCGCATGGGCGGCGGCCCCCAACACGATACCCATCACTGCCAAAAACACTTTCTTCATGGTTTGCCCTGTTTTACTTATCCAAATAACCATATCAGATTAAATTCAAAATTCAAGACTGCAATACACCCCTGCAAGCATACTTGACAATAAAAACATTCTGTATTATGTTATTTCTGCAAAAATTATAAAAAGGATATAAAATGTCGAAAAATTATCCGATTCTGGAAAATTTAAAACCCCTGTACCAGATGATTGTCCAAACAATGAACAGTGATAATACCAAACCCCATGTCATTAACCGCGGCGATGGCACTGAATATAGTTTTTTGACCACGGGCAGAAATCCCCGAACAGTCTTGACCATTTTGTCTTCCCACTTGGACTTTCGGTCCTATGTCGCCATCCATTCGGATAAAGGTTCAGAAATACGCTTTACCGAGATAAATGATCATCCTTTTGTTGACCAGATTATTATCGATTGTAAAAAAATCATCCATGAAAGAGAAGCCGCCACAGCACGTAACCGGATAAATGAAATCGTGACCTTCTTAAATTCTTTTGTCCCGGCCAACGAAAAAAAATTTGAAACAAAGCCATCAAGGCTTCCAGAAGAATGGCATCCTGTTTATCAGCAAATTGCAAGCATCGTATCCAGCAACCTGTTCAATATAGCGTTTAAGATGGGGGAAGTGACAGAATATAACGTGACAACCAAGGACACACGGCAGGAAATTTTTTCTGTTGCCCGTTCATTTAAAGATGATGACAACACGTACCTGGC
>JAAVBR010000069.1 GCA_014802705.1 bacterium
GAGAAAATAATAGGACAAGTTGTATCAGATGTGACAACCATTTTGGATTACAAAAAAGAAAAATCAGCGGCCAAAAATGAACGCCAAAAAATCTTGGCCCAGATGGCCGCCGATGAAGCAGCCAAAACCAATCTGGTCAAAAAAACGTTGGCGGCCCAGCGGGCCAAATACGGCGCGTCGGGGATGAGTGGCAACGGCATGACCGAAGACGCGGTGTTAAAGCGATTGCGCGCGGAAACCGAAGAACCCTTTGACGAAAAAAAGAAAAAAAATTTGGAAAAAATCAGCCAGATCAAAGTCAACAAACCCAATTTATTGAAATCCTTGCTGGGGCGATTTGAAAGTTTGTTGGGATAGGGCACATCACCATAATGGGGGCATAAAATGTACAAAATTTCTTATACAGGGGACGGGGAAACGACGGATTTCCTGTTCGCCTTTCCATTCTTTCAAGATGCGGATATTCGCGTGGCGATTGATGATGTGGTCTTGGCGGCGGATGCCTATGGCGTGGTGGAAAACGAAGAATTTGATGGCGGCCACGTCGTGTTGGCGACGCCCCCCGCGGTGGGCGCCCGGGTGGATATCTTTCGCCAAATTGCGTTATCCCGCGTGATTGATTATCAACCCACGGCCAAAATTGATCCGGAACATTTGAATGCGGATTTTAACTTTTTGCTAGAGGCCTTTCGTGATCTGCACAGCATTGATATTGATTTGGTCGAATGGCGTAACACCCATGACAATGTCATGAATATGATTACCTATACCAACGATATGATTCAGGATAAATTGTCCGGCGGCGGGGTCTTGGGATTGTATCAAAATTTGCTGACGGTGTTGGATGGGGCGCTGCCCAAATTGATCAATGATTATGGCAGCATTACCGAACCCGCGGATGTCGAAGACGGCGATGATTACGGATTATTATAATTTTTTGGATGAATGGAATGCGGTCTTGAATTTAACGACGCCGGCGCATCACAAAAAAATTATGGCGTTTTTGGTGGATGTTTTGACGACGCCCCCGCGGCGCGGCCTGTTGAATGCGTTTCGTCATTCGGGAAAATCGACCGTTGTGGGGGTCTTTGCGGCATGTCTGTTGTATTTGCGCCCCCAGACACGGATTCTGATTTTGTCGGCGGAAAGTGCCCTGGCGTCGCGGATGGTGGCGCATGTGCGGCATATCCTGGAAAATCATCCGCGGTGCGCCGGGATGATTCCGGCGGTGAAAAAAGAGTGGGGCACGCATAAAATCACCATCAACCGGCCCATCGGGATTCGGGAACCGTCCGTTATTTGCCAGGGGGTGCATGGGAACATTACCGGCCTGCGCGCGGATTTAATTATCTGTGATGATGTTGAGGTACCGAATACCAGCAATACCGCCGCGAAACGCGCGGCCCTGCGGGAACGATTACGGGAATTGGATTTTATTTTGTCGCCCAGTGGCGCCATGATTTATATCGGCACGCCGCATGCCATCGACACGATTTATCGCACGACCGATGAGGACGCGCCGGATCCGACCTTAGGCATCGGTGGGGGCGACAACGGGACGGTCGGCGGGGGCTTCCTTGATACTGCTGACAAAGGTGCGCAGTTTGCCCAGTAATTCGTTCCCCGCATCCCCGAACATCGGCAGATAGGTTTCGTATTCGGGCATGTCGGCCTGTAACTGGGCGCGGGATCGATCGGACAGGGGGGCGTCCAATAAATCGTTGGCAACCTTCCATAAATAATAGGCGCGCCATGTCTTGGTCACCACGGCCCATTTGTCCAGCAGGGCGGGTTTCCCCGTCAGCGCCGCGCGAATGCCCACCAGCCATTCGTCGCCGAACTTTTTCACCACGCGCAGGGATTGCAGCCGTGTCAGGCCCGCCTGGTCCGGGGTGAATTCATCAATACCGGTTTCCAATTCGGCCCATTCATCCGGCGTCAACGGGATGGTGGCCACGGTGTCCGCCATCATCCCGCCATAGGGTAACAAATCGCGTTCAATGGAATCCATGGGGGTGCGTCCCGCGCGCAGGTTTTCAATATGGCGCGCCAACAATTTGCCGGTCGGCAATGTGCGCAATTCGTCCATGACGTCGGGCGCGGCCTCGGCCACAAAGACGCGATTCACGGCCGCCCAACCGCCAAAAATAACATGCTGTTGCCGATACAGGTTCAGCAATTTGGACGCAATGGTATTGGTTTTTTGATTCATTTCCGATCCCCCCTGTGCCGGAAAATTATTCCATGACGATCATCACAACCTTGTGCATCGTTTTGGCGTTGACCTTTTCGTCCGGATTGCTGATGTGGCCGGTCAGTTTCCCGCGGGAATCCGATTGCACCATGGCGATTTGGGCCGTGGCGGCAACATCCGGTTCCAACGCATCAAAATCCGTATCCAAACAGACCGCCATATCGCCCGCCGCCGCCGGCATATCGGCATCGGCAAAGACATAACATTTTTCCGGTAACATCCCGCCCAGGCGTTTGGTGTTCGGGGTCACGGCATAGATGCTCTTGCGGCCTTCCAGCGTCATGGGGGCGACAATCATCGTTTTATCGGATTTCTTGAACGTGATGGCTTTGCCCGCCGGTGTGCCAAAGACCGGAACCAATTTTTTACGGGCGCTGTCATACAGTTTGGCGCCATACAGACTGCTGTGCATGTCCATGGCGGACATCGGGTTGCCCGGGACCAGAACGGATTTAACGCGTTCTTTGACCTTGCTGATCTGTTTATTTAATTCGCCCGATTTATACAGGGTGGCGATTTCGTTAAACATCGCCGCCACGTCATAGCCAAACGATTTGGCCAAGGGTTCCAGTTCGGCTTCGTAGATTTCGCGTTGGCCAACCTCGATCTTGTGATAAACCGACAGGGTCATACCGGCGTCTTTGGCCGCCTGGGCAATGGTCTTGCCACTTTTTTGGCGGATTTTGCGAATCCCGCTGCCAAAGATTTTCAGGCCGCTGCCTTCGTTGTCGGTCAGGCGGCGTTTGATTTCGTTTTGCCACGCATCCGCGACTTCGTCCGATTCTTTGATAAAGATGTCGGACAGTTTGCATCCCAGAATCGTACAGATGTTTAACAACTGTTTCTGATTCAGGCGGCGGACACCCTTTTCAATCTTGGACACCGCGGACAAGGACAAATTCGCCTTGCGCGCCAGTTCGGTCATTTTCATGCCCGATGCCAGACGGATGTTACGGATGTTATTGGGAAAAATGATTTCTTCTTGGGCCATTGGCAAATCTCCTTGCAAATTTCTTGACAAAATAATAGTCAATTTTGAAAGGATTGGCAAGCAAAATAATTACATATCGTCGGGAATGTCATCCAGGTCCGGCATTTCGGGGGCCGGCGCGTCATAGGACGGGGCCGCCGCCGCGTTGGATGGGGTGGCCGGCGCGCCGGTGTCATAGCCGCTGGCGCGGGCCTCGAATTCATCCAGGTTGTCGAACAGACTGTAATCCCCCTGGAACGCCAGGTGAACCGTTTCCGGCCGACCGTGACGGTTTTTGCCGATGATGACGTCGGCCTTGCCCCGGGCGCGTTCCAAACGCTTTTGCCAGTTTTCGACCATCGATGAATTGGTGGTGTTGGAAATGCGTTCAGACGGATCGCGATTGGCCAAATAATATTCTTCGCGGTACGTGAACATGACCAAGTCGGCGTCCTGTTCAATGGATCCCGATTCACGCAGGTCGGCCAACTGGGGGCGTTTGTCATCGCGGGCCTCAACACTACGTGATAACTGGGACAGGGCGATGACCGGCACATCCAATTCCTTGGCCAGCATTTTAAGGCCGCGCGTGATTTCGGAAATTTCTTGGACGCGGTTATCGCTGCGCCGGCCGCCGGGGGCCGTCATCAGTTGCAGGTAATCGATCACAATCAATGCGATGCCCCCGCATTTTCGGGACAGACGTCGTGCGCGGGTGCGCATCATCGGCACCGACATCCCGGGCGTGTCGTCGATAAACAGCGGCACGCGCCCGATCGCGGCACTGTATTGCGACATTTTCAAGAAATCTTCGTCCGACAGGGTCCCTTCGCGCATGGCGGATGCGGGCACCTTGGATTGGGACGACAGAACGCGCGCCGCCAATTGGGATGCGGACATTTCCAGACTGAAAAATGCCACGGCGCCCTTGTACGCGGGATTGGCGCGTTCGTTCAAAATGGCGTTCGCCGCGTTAAAGGCGATATTCATGGCCAGGGTCGTTTTTCCCATGGCGGGACGCCCCGCGATGATGATCAGGTCGCTGTGGTGCAGGCCGCTGATGGATTTATCCAACGCGTCCAACCCGGTGGTGAGCCCCGAGAGTTTCCCATCGGCTTTATAGGCGACCTCAGCCTCGGCCAGGGCGGATTGCAACGCGGTCGCGATGGATGAAACCTCCCGCTCGGCATCACCGGTGGTCGACAGGTCGAACAGTTTTTGTTCGGCCACCTCAATCTGGCGGGCGACCGGGTTGTCCAGGTCTTCGATAAAGGCCGCGTCCGTAATCGTCTGACCAATGTTGATCAATTCGCGCCGCATCGCGTTGTCATAAACAATGCGACCGTATTGGTCCACATTGACGACGGTGGCGCCCGCGCCCGACAATTGCGTTAAATAATCGACGCCGCCCACGCTGTCCAGGGTGCCCTGTTGTTCCAAATAATTTTTCGCCGTGATGATGTCAAACGGAATGCCCGCGGCAAATTGACGCTGGGCCAACTTGTAGATTTCCTGGTGCGCGGGATGCGAAAAGTGTTCGGGCTTTAAGAATTCGGAAACCCGTTCCAACGCGCGGTTGTTCATCAGCACCGCGGCCAGGACGGCCTGTTCGGCCTCTAAATTCGTGGGCAAAGTTTTGGGAGTAAAGTCCATGTCCAATATGGTATATAAAAATTTTGCGATTTCAACGCCTTTTTTACGTGGGTATAAACAATTGTGTATTCCGATTGTGGATGCCGACGGCAATCCCGCGTGGCCGGCCGTTTTCCCGCTGGATCGGGTCGATACCCTGCGCCAGACGGTCGGTGCCCGGCACTTTGCCGCCCAAATGATGCTGCGCCCCATCAGTGATGAAAAGGCGCGTCTGTCACCCGATGCGTTGCGGGTCTATACATCCGAATTTGATCCGCATCGTGCGCGGATTGGGGATTTTGTGGTGACGGGGGTGGCGGCGTATTGGGATCCGTCGGGGGGACGCCGCACATCAGACGGCAGTGTCTGTGTCCTGATCTATCGCGATGACCGGGCCCGGCGTGTTTTTGTGCACGATGTGCAATATTTGATTGTGGATGATGGGGATTTGCATCCCTTGGCGCGGCAATGTGATATGGTGCTGGATTTTGTGCATCGGCATGGGTTGCGCACGATTGCGATTGAAACCAATGGTATCGGCAATGCGTTGCCGGAAATCATGCGGGATGTCGCGGCGCGCCGCGGCATATCCATCGCCATTCAGCAAATCAGCAATTCCCGCAACAAAGAACAACGCATTTTGGACGCGATCGAACCAATGCTTAGCACCGGGCGCCTGTATATGCATGCGCGGGTGCGCGGGGGATTGTTGATTGCGGAAATGCAGGATTGGTCCCCGATTGGCGGCGCGCGGGACGATGGGTTGGATGCGCTGGCCGGGGCGATGCGATTGACGCCAACCCCGGTGCGCGCGACGGGCACTGCATTGCGCCCATTTCGCGCCCAAACGGATTTTAGGATTTAACAGAATCAAAAGGAGAAAGATATGGAAAACAATTTACAATATCTGTATAAGCGGGCCCTGGATGCGCGGGCGCCGTGGATCAATCGGTGGGATGCCGCCATGCGGTACACCATGCCGACGCGCGACGATGATGCCGCCGGGCTGTTTGACGCCACGGCCGCCGATGCGGTCGATAACCTGGCCGCGTCGATTTATTCGCTGATGACGCCGCCGGAATCACTGTGGATGAATCTGGTGCCCGAAAGTGACGCGTCGCCCGACGCGGCAGACGCCACGATAAAACTGCGCGCCCATTTAAATGATTCGAATTTTTATACGACCATTCATCAGTGTTATCTGGATCTGGTTATCCTGGGGACGGCATGTCTGTTTATGGCGGAAAATCCGATTGGTGCGGCGTCGGCCTTTACGTTCACGGCCATTCCGATGACAGACATTGCGGTGACGGGAAATGCGGTCTTTCATACCACAACCATGACGGCGCGCGACGTGGCGGAAAAATACCCCACGTGGACACCGCCGGCGGCGCTGCGCGATGCGATTAAAACCAATCCCGATATGCCGCTGAAATTGGTCCAGGCCTTGGTGGGGACAGACTTTACCGCGTGGTTGGATGTGGGGGGCGACATGGAAAACAACATCGTGGCGCGCGGCACGTTTGAAACCAACCCGTACATTATCTTTCGTTGGGCCGTGGTCAGTGGCGAAACATACGGCCGTGGCCCGGTCTTGCGCGCGTTGCCGGATATCAAGACCGCGAACAAAGTCGTGGAATTGGTCTTGAAAAACGCGACAATCGCCGTTTCCGGCATTTGGCAGGCCGATGACGATGGCGTCATCAATTTGTCGAACATCAATTTAACCCCGGGGGCGATTATACCTAAGGCTGTGGGCTCGTCAGGCCTGACGCCACTGGCGTCCGGGGCGGATTTTGACGTGTCCCAGATTATTTTAAAGGATCTGCGCGAACGGATTCGGCATGCCCTGTTGGCGGACCGGTTGGGATTGCTGAGTGAAAAAGAAATGACCGCGACAGAAATCATGGCGCGCAATTCGGATATGATGCGGATTCTGGGGGCGACGTATGGGCGGTTGCTGCATGAATTTATCCGGCCGTTGGTGGATCGGGGACTGCAGATTTTGGCGCGCCGGGGCGTGATTGATCGGATTCGATTGGGGGGCGACGCGGAATTAAAATACATCGCGCCCATCGCGGTGATGGCCGCCGAAGAAAACCTGATCTAACGCGGGGGGAAAAATGATGGAGAAAATTGATCATGCCTATGCCCGCGCGTTTGCGGGCGCGGACGGACGGGCGGTGATGGCGCATTTGCGCGCCATCACGATTGAACGGTATCTGGGGGCGGATGCGACGGACGCGCAATTGCGCACGTTAGAGGCACAACGCGCCCTGGTTCACCAGATGGAACAACATATTAAACGGGGGCAACAGATGTAAGATGACCAAAGAACAAAACTTTATGGGGCTGATCGACGTCCTGCGGGACAGTTGGTTTTTGATCGCGTTTGTGGCGGGTATGGTGTATTGGGTTGCGCGCCAGGATTCATCATTGGCCGAAATCGAACGCAGCGAACAACGGATCACGGCCCTGGAAAACCGCACAACGATTTTGGAATCCGGCATTGGCCAGTTGCAGTTGAAAATCGACGGCATCAAAGAAGACGTGACCTTGATCAAAAGCGCGGTGATTAAATAAGAATCCCGGGCCACGGCCCGGGATTTTTCTTGGGGCTGTGTTCAGGGAAAGACCACCCCGTCCGCTGCGCGCCATCCCTCCACGGGAGGGGGACCTGTACCGTTCTAATACGTGGAAATAAAGAACTTTACTTTTGTCACTCCCGCGGCGGCGGGAGTGGGGCTATAAAATTAAAAGAACGGTGCTTTAAGGTTGAGAGACCCGCTCCCGCCTACGCGGGAGTGA
>JAAVBR010000070.1 GCA_014802705.1 bacterium
ATCCGGCGCGGGGCAAACTGTACCAAGATGACACCGGCGCCATGCATCACGCGGTGTATTTGACATCCCGGCCCCGGGTGGCGTTGGGGCATCTGATGGGGCGCCTGGGGATGCGTGGTCCGGTCCAGATTGACGACACGTATGTTTTTGACCGCGTGGATATGCCGGCGTTTGGATATCTGTACACGACCGAAATTCCGGATGATTTGGAACATTATCCCCTGTTCGCCACCAGTCGCCGGCCGGTTCAAATTCTGGAAAAGTATGCACTGACGCCGACCAATTTGGCCAAAATTTTGCCCGATACCGTGCGGGTCATGAAACCCAACCGGTGGCGGCGCCTGTCTGTGGATCAATTGGCGGACCGGGTGCACCGCGTCGTGAAACGGATTGCCGACCCGGATGCCCAGAATAAGAAAATCCAGAAATTATTGGATAAATATACATACACGATTTAATAAAAAATCCGCCACATGGCGGATTTTTATCAGGGGGCGCGGCGGATACATTTTCCGCTTGCACGAATCGGAACTTTGTTATTAGTATGCACATATCAAATGAAACCAACAAAAGGGAGAGATCCGTGATCATTGGTATTGGTATCGATTTGGTCGAATGCGACAGATTCTTGGATTGGTCGGCATTCAAAAAACAACGCATTTTTACCAAGAAAGAATTGGAATACGCCGATAACGATGGGGCGAACGCCGAACGGCACCTGGCCAATTATTGGGCCGCGCGCGAGGCATTTTTGAAAGCCCTGGGCACCGGGTTTGGCGACGACATTGCGTTTTCGGATGTATCGGTATCGCACAGTGACGCGGGCTGTCCGGAATTGATTCTGGCCGGCGGGGCGCGGGCGGCCCTGAAAGAACGCGCCGGTGGGGCCGACACACGGGTCCACGTTTCCCTGACGGACCAGGGGGACTATTCCGCCGCCATCGTCGTGATCGAAACGATTTAATAAAAAATCCCGCCCTGCCCGGCGGGATCTTTTTGATTCATCGTTTGCGTACCTTAAACCCTTTTTAAGGTTTCATGTGTTTTGTTCCAATATTGATTCCGAATAAATAATAGCGGACCTTATGTGGAAATATATCTCGCCTCCAAATAGGACAATTGAATATTTTTAATGTTTCTATTTGATCGGGCTCTTCGGGCCAATTTATAATATCATAGGCCTTGTGCTGATGCAAAAATGAATAATATTTCTGCCATACTTTATCCATCTCTGGCGACGGCATCCGACGACGGGCTTTAACTTTACCCAATGCCGTGGGGGTATCAACCACATTATAACGTGCGCCTGGAACAGTTGCGACTGTTTTTGCCAGGATGATGGCAGGTTTTGTAAAAAACAGATCTTGCGTTCCAAATGCCTGCGGTTCAAATCGTAGCCCTGCAGATTTTAAAAAACTTTTTTTATAAACATAACGCCATGCCGGATTGAATCTGTTGGCACGTGTTTTTATAACTTTGTCTGTCAGAGTAGTTAGAATTTCAATCTGATTAAATACGGGAAAATTATAGGCAACCTGATTTACTTCACCGCATAAAATATCGGCCTCTGTTAATGCAATGGCGGCCGACATACGTTCAAAATAGTCCAAATTCACAAAATCATCATGATCGTGAAAATGAATATATTCACCCTGTGCCGCATCTAAACCTGCATTGGATGCCACCGATGGTCCACCATTCTTTTGTTGAATAATACGAATACGTGGGTCCTCTTTGGCATATTTTTGACATATACGCACGCTGTTATCTTGACTGCCATCATCAACAATGATGATTTCCAAGTGATGATATGTTTGATGAATCAAGTGTTCCAAACATTTTTCAATAAATTTTTCTGCATTATACATGGGAATAATGACAGAAATCAGGGGATTCACTGACATAAAAAACTCCTATACTTGAAAAGCAAGGAGTCGGGAAGTTCGATAGTCTGATAACTTTGACCTTGTGGTTTTCGGATAAAGAAATCCTATTGTATAGCCACAACCTCCCGACATTTCTGTCGGGACTTGGTCAGTTAGAACACAATTTGTGTCAGTTATCTGGGTTATCGACGCCCAACCACTAACTTTTGTCCTTGTCCTACCTCTACGGAAGGACAAAAGTATCATAACATGATCTTTATTCCAAACGCAAGTTTTATTGCAATTATAATAAAAAACGCCCGAATGGGCGTTTTTTTATCTTGTATGTTTGAAATACCGATTCATGCATTCGTCATAGATGGCCGGACGCAATTGTTGGCATCGGTCACAGTTGTGACTTTCCAACGATACGCCCGGGGCCAATTTTTTGGTCAGGTTGGCACAACACATTTCTTGCAGGCTGATATTCAATCGCTGATCCAAGGACGCGTTTTTCCATTGCCGGATATGTTCCCGGTGATAATCCGCCATCACGCGGGCGCGTACGTCTTTGATAGCCTTGGCCTGATCTGAGCCAAATGAGGCAATGCCGTCCGCCGATGCGCGATACCAATGCCGGTCCGGATGCGCGTGATCGCCGATATGGGCGATCCGGGTCACATCAACGCCATGGACGTTTTCCGGTTCCGACATCAGCAAAAACGGTATTTCGCCGTAATATTCCGTGGTGTACATCCGGTCGCCAATTTGAACACTTTCCACGGGCGATCCATAAAACGCATCGTGGGCAATTTCGGTGTCGGGATTTTCAATCACAACGCGTTTCAGTTTGTTCATTTTTCCAAACGCCAGGCTGCCGACATGGGTGCACGATGATGGAATCGTCACTTCACGGTTGGCGGTGGCATACATGGCTTTGGATCCGATGCGTTGAACGGTTTTTGGAATGGAAAAAACCAGATTTTTACATCCGGCAAAGCATCGGTCGCCCAACGCGGTCATCGCCGATTGGATTTTCACCCACCGCAATTTAGGGTCTTCGTAAAATGTGCCATCGGGGATGATTGTCATACCCGCCGGCAATGTCACCGATTCCAGCATGGGGCACGACGAAAACGTCCAATCCCCCAGGGTCACGTCATTTGGCAATTCAATATATTTTAACCCCGATTCTTGAAATGCCGAATTCATCAGGGTTACGCCGGAATGCATAATCGCAACCTTGGTCAGATTTCGTAACGGAAACGGCACAGGATTGTACACCGGACTGCGAATTTCCAGACGATCAATGGTATCCGCCCGCCGTTGCGAATTGACCAAGACATAATCTAATGCGGTGCCTGTCACCGGTCGCCCGGATGGCACCACCAATTTGGATTCCCCAATTTTGCGGAGTTTTTCGTCTTTTTCCAACGCAATTGCCGTGACCATATCGTTGCCCTTTTTTTATTTTTGTTTGGCGTCTTTGAAATGCCGATGCATGCATTCGTTATAAACCGTCGGATGTGATTTCAAACAATTGTCGCAGTCATATCGTTTCAGCAAATGTTTCGTCCGAAGCAGGCCCAGGCCTTGCGCCAGACCGGAACAGTATAATTCTTGCGCACTGATGTTCAGGCGGTATTCCGGCGTCACATCATCCAAACTTTTCAAATATTTGTCACAATGTTCTGCCATAATCAACGACCGCACGCGGGCCAAGGCCGCATCACGGTTTTCGTGGCAATAAAACAGCCAATCCGCCATCGCATAGTATTTATATTTGTCCGGCTGATTCTGTTCCCCGATCCGGGCAACCCGCATCACATCGATTCCGTGAACGCGTTCGGGTTCCGACATCACGATATAGGGATTATCACAATCGTGTTTCACGGCATAGACTTTGCCGGCGATTTCAACACGCTTGATATCCTGGCAGCCCCAAAAGGCGTTCGGTTGAATTTCGGTGTCGGGATTTTTGATATTCAGGTGTTTTATCTTTGAATAGCTAAACGCCATGCCACCCACATAGGTGCAGGATACCGGAATGGTCACGTCCGAAATGGCATCCATGCCGGCCATGGCATAGGCGCCAATCCGTTGGACTGTTTCGGGAATCGTGAACTTTAATTTTCTACAGTTGTCAAAGCAATATTCGCCCAGGTCCGTGATTTTGCCATGCACCGTCAACGTTTCCAGTTCGGCATCATTTTCAAAGGCATACGCGGGAACAGTGTCCATTTTTTCCGGAATCGTGGCCGATTTCAGGGATCTGCAATTCATAAACGCCGCATCGTAAAACATGGCGTCTTTGGGCAGTTCAATATGTTCCAGTCCCGAATCCGCCAAGGCATTTGTGGCCAAGATAACATCCGCCAATCGGAATTCCACGGATTTTAAGTGCCGCAAGGCAAACGGGCCAGCCAGCAAAACCCGATCGTGGACCATCAAACGATCAATCGTGTCTGCGGTTTGTTGGTCGCGCACCTCGACATACGTTTTGTTGTACGCCCGAATGGTGTTCCGCCATCCGCGGCCTTCGACCCAGATTTTTGGCTGGGGCAAGGATCGCAAATCCCGGTTGGCATCAATTGAAATCGCTGTGACCATATTTTTACCTCTTTGTTCTTGACTAATTTTAACCTGGATTTATGTTTTGTCAATATATTTTAGGATAAAATGGCCACCCCACCCCTCCGGTGGAGGGAGACTTTGCACCGTTTTTAATTTCGCTCTTAAGCACTTTTGTCACTCCCGCGGCGGCGGGAGTGGGTCTCTCAACCTATTAAAGCACCGTTCTTTTAATTTTATAGACCCTATTCCCGCCTGCGCGGGAATGACAAGGGTTAAGTTTTTAAGAACTAAAGAACATACTAAGTTCCCCTCTGGCAAGAGGGGTGCCCCGTTAGGGGCGGGGTGTCGGAACCCTCCCCACCCACTGCGTGGGTACCCCTACGTCGGAGGGGAATTTTCTGCACTCTGAACACTTAAAAAATCCCCCGGTGGTTCACCCACGCAAACCCTGTTTGCGCGGGGCCCGAAAGGGGGATTTTTTATTTTGAACGTTGGAAATACCGGTTCATACATTCGTGATAAATCGCCGGATGCATCTGTTGGCATTTGGTGCAATCCAGGGATTTGATCTCAGGATTTTCTTGTTCTGGCATCACGCCGATGCAATGCAATTCTTGCAGGCTGATATCCATGCGATGATCAACCGGCATTTTGGCCAATCCCTGGTAATACTTTTTCATGACGTCGCGGCGTTCACCCCGCAGGGCTTCGTCACGGTTGTCCCACAGATGGCAATAGCTGCTGTTTGGGATATAATATAAATGTCTGGCCTCTTCCGGCTTTCCCACAATGGGGGCCAACGTCATGATATCAATCCCATGGACGCATTCGGACCTCAAGATCAAGTGGGGTTTGGGCGACAAATATTTGACAGCATAGGTTTCGTTGGCAATATGAACATTTTCTATATTACGACAGTCCCAAAACGCATCCGTATGAATGTTTGTTTCGGGATTTTCGATAACGACATGTTTTAAATTTTTCATATATCTAAATGCCTGGTCCCCCACGAATTTACAGGCGCGCGGAATAACTAATCCCTGATTGGCCAATTCGGCCATGGCATGATTACCAATTGATGTGACGGTTTCGGGGATTTTGAAATCCAGTTGTTGACATCCACATAAACATGATGCACCCATAGATTCAATGGGGCCATCAATGCGCAGCGATGTTAAGTTTGTATCATTCATGAATGCTGCATTCGGAATATCGGACATTCTTTCCGGAATGTTGGCCGATTTTAGATTTTGACAGTTCCGAAATACCGCCCAATAAAACTCACCGTTTTTTGGTAATTCAATATGTTCAATCTTGCTGTATGCCAGGGATTCGTCATACAGTCTGACATTATCCCGCTTAAAAGTGACCGATTTCAAATTATTAAACACGAAACCGGAACGAAACATCAGAGCTTGAATTTCCAGACTATCAATTTTGGAGGCTGTTTTTTGCCGACGGACACGAACGTACGGGTTTATATTGCCGATCAGGTGTCGCCGAACACGTATTTTGGTCCCATCTATATATTCGCCATTCTCTTTAACTGTCGCATCAACGGCAATTGCGTGTGTCATATGAAATCCTTTTGTTTGTTATCATAGTATTGTTCAAATCTTATTATTCGTCAATAAAAATCGGCAGGGAGTAACGGATAAAATCTAAGAAAAAACGCCCGGGTGGGCGTTTTTTTTAATCTTCCAAGAAACTGCGCAGTTTGCGGGCGCGGGTTGGATGCTTTAACTTATTCAGCGCCTTTTGTTCAATCTGGCGGATACGTTCACGGGTCACCCCGATGTATTCCCCAACCTCTTCCAAGGTGCTGGTTTTATTGGTGCTCATCCCAAAGCGCTGGCGCAGGACGGTTTCTTCCTTGGGATCCAGTTCGGACAGAATCTGGGTCACAATCTTGCGCAGGTTTTTCTGGGCCGCCGACGTGAACGGATTCTTGGCCGTTTCGTCCGCGATGATTTCAATACGGCTGCTTTCTTCGTCGGTACCGACGGGGGCCTCCAGTGAAATCGGTTTCAGATTGACCTTCATCGCCTTGTGAATCTTGTCCACCGGCAGGTAAATAATCTTGGACAATTCTTCGGCGGTCGGTTGGCGCCCGTATTTGTGCATAAACTGGCGCGACGCACGCTGAATCTTGTGAATGTTGTCGATCATGTGCACCGGGATGCGGATCGTGCGGGCCTGGTCCGCGATGCTGCGGGAAATGCCCTGTTGAATCCAGTTGGTGGCGTATGTCGAAAATTTATTCCCCAAACGATAGTCAAACTTGTCCACGGCCTTCATCAAACCGATGTTGCCGTCCTGGACCAGGTCCGAGAAATCCAGCCCCAAACCGCGGTTGCTGTGCTTTTTCGCAAATTTGATGACCAGACGCAGGTTCGCCTCAATCATTTCGCGTTTGGCACGGGCGGCCTCGGCCTGGCCACGGCGGACCAGTTCGATGACCTTTTTATATTCGCCGGTGGGTTGGCCGGTTTCGGTCGCGATGGCCGTGATGTCTTCCTGGATCTTTTGGATATCAGCCTCGTGCTTTTTGGCAAAGTTCGCCCACGCCGCGTTTTTATGTTTCTGCAGTTTTTTGACCCAGTTGCGGTTTAATTCGTTGCCCGTATATTCGGCCAAGAAATCTTCGCGTTTGATCTTGTTCGCCATGGCCAGGCGCAGCAATTTCCCCTCTAGCCCCATCAGCAACTGATCCCGCTTGGTCAATTGTTCCAGGATTTCCGCAATACGATCGTCGTTCAGGCGGATTTTGCTGACGTGTTCAAACAATTCCAGGCGCAACTTGGCGTATTTCTTTTCCAAGGCCTCGTCCACCTTGGATGACGCCATCAGGTTTTCCAACCGCTGGGCCTGCAATTTCTGCATGCTGTTAAAGATGCGTTTGATTTTCGTGAACAGATCCGTGATCATGGGCATCAAGGCCTCTTCCATCACGGGGATGGACACGCCGGACGCGCCGCGGGATTTGTCGTCCTTTTTGATTTCGTCGTCATCGTCGGCATCGGCGTCATCTTCGTCGTCATCGTCCGCATCATCGCCCCAGGATTCTTCCAATTCGTCCAAATCTTGGTCATCCAATTCGTCGACATGATCCACGCCCTTGGATTTTAAAGCATCAGCCAACGCTGCCAACGATTTCTGTTCGGAATCGGATGAATACATGACTTCCAGATTCACGATATAGCGCAAACGAATATCGTCGTTTAACAATTGTTGATACCAATCCAACATGGCCTGGATGGTCATGGGGCTTTCGCACAGGCCATACACCATCAGGCGCAATGCCGCCTCGATCCGTTGGGCAATGGCGACTTCGCCGGCGGCGGTCAACAATTGCACCGTGCCGATTTGTTTTAAATAGGATTGCACAGAATCCTGGACACCCAAAACCAGGCTGCCGGTTTGGCTGCGTTCCAATTGCTTGGCAAAATGTTCGTAATCGTCGTCGTTGACATCCACCTGTTCGGCGTCGGCGTTTAACAGATTGCGTGTTTTGTCGCGCGATTCTTCGGCGTCGTCGTCATAATAACGATCCAATTCCTTGGCAAAATTGTCGGTTTCCAGAATTTCCAGACCCAAATCCTGTTGGAAAAAGTCCAGAACTTCGGGCTGTTCTTCGCCGGGAACCTCGTCCGCTTCGACCGCGGCATCAAAATCCATCTGGGACAGATAGCCCGCATCCACGGCGGACGTCGCCAGTTTCTGTAAATTTTCCGGCAATGATTCAATCAACAGCCGTGTTGCATCATCCAGTTTTTTTGGCATCAAAAAACCTTTGCGTTGTGGGGTTCGTTTGGGGCGTTATTTCTTGGCCTTGGCCACCGCTTCGTGCAGGGCCGATTCCGACACCAGGCCCAAGACGATCGGACTCTGGATTTGAATCTGGGCATAAGACTGATGGGTCTTGTTCCGCACAGACGCGACGGTGGGATTGGTGCTGCGCATCAGGCGCGCCACCTGGCCGTCCGACAATTCCGGATAATTTTTAATAATCCACAAAATGCCGCCCAGACGATTTTGGCGATGCAGTTTCGGGGTGTACCCGATGCCGCGTTTGTTCTGGGCCTTTTGCGCGTTCACAATCACTTCGCGCAGGTTCAGACGCGCCGACGGATCCGCCTCGCACCGTTCGATGTCTTCACGGGTCACCTGGCCGTTCAGGATCGGGTTCAGACCCTGGATCTTGTACGTTTCGGCGTCGGCAATATTCTTGACCTCTAATTCATGCATGCCGCAGAAATCTGCGATCTGTTCGAATGTCAACGCGGTATTTTCAATCAACCACAGGGCGGTGGATTTCGGCATATAGGGATAGTTCATGAAAGTTCCTCTTAGTGTTGGGGGCAATATACACCAATATTGCCCCGATTTCAACCCATTTTTATGGAATTTTTTTTGGCTCAGGCCTTTTTGACAATCTTGAACCCGTCGGCCGTATCCAGAATGGACCATCCGGCCGCGTCAATTTGCCCGCGCAATGCGTCCGCCGTGGCAAAATCCCGCGCGGCCTTGGCCGCCGCCCGCCGCCGCGCCATGTCGACAATGTCATCGGGGGCCGCCACATTTTCCAGGGTAATCAATTTCCGGGCCCGATCGATGAATTGCAGACCCAACAACCGGTCAATAAATTCAATCAGGGCGATTTTTGTCGCGGCCGTGACATCGGGGGCCTTTAATAATTCCTGGGTGATGACCAGGGCCTCGGCCGTTTTCATATTGTCCGACACCGCATCCAAAATCCGATCGTGCCAGGCGTCAAACACCGCCGGGTCCTGTGCCCCCTGCTCTTTTTCGGCCAGTATGTCCGCCACCCGCCGCACCAGATTTTTGTACCCCGCGGCGGCCGCGTCCATCGATTCCCATGAAAAGGCCAACTGGGCCTGATAATGCCCCAACAGAATTAAATAGCGATAAACAATCGGATCAAATCCCCGGTTGCGCACGGCATCCAGCCCCAGGAATTCGCCCTTGGACTTGCTCATCTTTTCGCCGGATTTATCCACCAGGAAACTGAAATGCACCCAGTATTTGACCCAGGGCGCGCCGACAATCGGTTCACTCTGGGCGATTTCGTTGGCATGATGAACACGCGACAGGTCTTCGCCGCCGGTATGAATATCAAAATGATCGCCCAACAGTTTCATGCTCATGGCGCTGCATTCCGCGTGCCATCCCGGGAATCCGACGCCCCAGGGACTGTCCCATTCCATTTGGCGTTTTTGATCCGCGGGCGAAAATTTCCACAACGCAAAGTCCGTGGGATGGCGCTTGGCACTGTTAAATTCCACGCGGGCCCCGGCCCGATTGCCCGACAACGCCCCGCCGGTCAAGGCCCCATACGCCGGGAATTTCGACGTGTCATAATAAATGCCATCCCCCGGAATTTCGTATGTATAGCCTAATGCCTCTAATTGACGGACCAATTCGATTTGTTCATGGATATAATCGGTTGCGCGCGGCATTTCGGTGGGATGAATCATGTTCAGATCATCATAATCGCGCAAGAATTGATCCAAATAGAACTGGGCCACGTCCCAAACGGATTTATGATCGCGGGCGGCGCCCTTTTCCATTTTGTCTTCGCCGGAATCGTCGTCATCGTTGGTCAGGTGCCCCACATCCGTAATGTTCATGACATGGTGCATATCGTACCCGTTTTCCAAAAACATGCGCTTTAAAATATCATTATGAATCATCGTCCGCAAATTGCCCAAATGCGTATAGTGATAGACCGTCGGCCCACACGAATAAAATCCCACCTGCCCCGGTGTGATGGGGACAAATTCTTCGATTTTTCGGGACATCGTGTTAAACAGTCTGATGGTCATGATACATCCTTTTGATTCCGGCCCATCATAGTCCATCCACCGGGCACCTGCAACACATTTTTCAATAAATTGACCCCAGACGCGCAAACCGGGGCTGATTTGACATTTTTGACACCCGGATTTCCAAACACGCACCACGGCGGAAAATACGACCCGTATAATGGATTTTTTCCTTGCGAAAGGGCGGGGGGGGGGGGTAGAATGTTGAATGTGATTAGAATCATAACGATTCGAATCCAAAACACAGAAAGGAGAACCTAATATGAAAAAAATCTTTTTGACATCTCTGGCGGCGGTCATGAGTGTTTCTGCGGCATCGGCCATGGAACTGACCCCGTATGTTGCGGTTCGTGGTGGCTATGATCATGCCATGATGAACACGGACAAATTGACCATTGTCGAAGACGGCGAAACCTATACCGAAACCATGGGCAACCCGATGGGCAGCGGCTTCATGTTGGGGGCGGCCGCCGGTGTTTCGATGAATGTGCATAAATACTTCAACGTCCGTGGCGAATTGGAATATTCCTATGCCAATCGTTCCCTGGAACAGAAATACACGGAAATCGACGGTTATTATGACGAAGATGCCGACGAATTCGTCGAAGAAGAATATTCTGGCAAAGACAAATATGACCAGGATGCGCATACCTTGATGTTGAACGCCTATGTCGATTTCAAGACCGGCACCCCGTTCACGCCGTATGTTGGCGCGGGCTTGGGTTATTCTTGGAATAACTTGACCGCCAAAGACGAAGATGGCGATCTGAAATTCGATGACGGTGCCTTTGCCTGGCAGGTTGGCGCGGGTGTTTCCTATGCGGCCACCAGCGCGTTGAGCATCGATTTGGGCTATCGCTTTACCGATGCCATGGGTCTGAAATATTCCAAGACCGTGGAAGATGGTAAAATCGAAGTTGAAAACGATACCTATGCCCACCAGGTTTACCTGGGCGCGCGGTATGCGTTCTAAAAAAAACAACATTTTGTTCGAATGTTGATCATTTGCCGCCCGGATTCCCGGGCGGTTTTGTTTTTAATTGCAATAATAACTGTTGGCGGTGTATGTAAAGAAACCGGTGCTGTCACTGCCCGATGTGCCGGATGGGATATAGCAATTGGTTTGGGCGGTGCTGCCGGCGGCCGACGTTCCGGTCATGCCCGCCACCGTCAGACAACGCGAACACCCGGATGTCCCGTTGCTGGATGATCCGTAATAACCGGCGGCGCATTGATAGACGATGGTTTCGACACAATCGGCCCCCGAACAACTGCGGTTTGTCTTTTTCTGATACCCGGTGTTTCCCGCGGTCCAGATGGTATCGCTTTTACACGTGGATGTGTCGCAGGCCTGGATACAGCCATCAACACCATCCGCATACATATCTGTATCTATGACATAGCCGGTTTTACAACGTACACAAGACCCCACCAGATATCGACAATTATCAATCCAAACGGATACACTCTTCGTTTGTTCACAATCTTCGTTTGTAAAATCTTCCGGAAAGAAATCGCATTCTTCCTCGTCATCGCGCCCCGCCATCCCTGTCACCGGCGTCAACGCCATAAACAATGCGCAAAATAACAATAAAAAACGTCTCATACCCATTCTCCCTTGTGGATCAATAAAAAATCCGCCAAAGAATATTTGGCGGTCGGGGAGTTCAAAAAATCATAATCAAAGAAATGACCCCGCCAGTCTTTGGAAACCAACGGTTCCCTGTGGTATAACTGGCGGCTCCCCGGCCTGGATGACGTCGGGGTTACACAATAAATGGCGCAGATGCGCCGCCATTGTGTGCGGATGCGACATGAACACCATGTCTTTCTTTGATTACGGGCTTTTTGACGACCCCGAACCCAATATCCCTTTGGATTCGTGGACCAGTATATCGAAACCTGCGGACAAAATCAATAATTTCTTGCATTTTTGAAATAAATTTCCTATAATTGGGCCGATTTGGCGGGTGGGCGCCCAATCAATCCGAATAACCCCACAAGACCTTTGAATTTCATTTCAAATGGCAAACTTTGTTTGAACTCTTTTTATGAAAGATTTATCCAAAGACTTATTTAACCCGCTGTCCGGCGAAGATTTCGTCCAAATGTTCGATGCGAACTTTGGTTCCCAGGAAACTTTGCAGGGCTATGCGACCAAGGGTACCGTCAAAGACATTCGCGGTGATTTCGCGATGGTCGATGTGGGCCTGAAATCCGAAGGCCGCGTTCCGTTAAAGGAATTCGGTGCGTCCGTCCCGTCGGTCGGCGACATTATCGACGTCTTTGTCGAACGGTATGAATCCCGCGAAGGCACCGCCGTCTTGTCGTACACCAAGGCCCGCGCTGAAAAGGCCTGGAAAGACCTGGAAAAGACCGTTGCCGAAGGCATCGATCCCGAAGGTACGATTATCGACGTCGTCCGTGGCGGTTACACCGTCGACGTGGGCGGCGTGTTTGCGTTTATGCCCTCGTCCCAGGTGGACCACAAACCGGTGCGCGATGCCAAATCGTTGATCGGGCTGAAAGACAAATTCCGCGTGTTGAAAATGGATGCGCTGCGTACCAACGCCATCGTGTCCCGCCGCGCGATTCAGTCTGATTCCATTGCCGCCGCACAACGCGAAGCGATGAAGAACATCACGCTGGGCGCTGTGATCGAAGGGACCGTGAAAAACATTACCGATTACGGTGTGTTCGTGGACCTGGGCGGTATCGACGGGTTGCTGCACGTGACGGATTTGTCGTGGAAACGCGTCAATCATCCGCGCGAATTGGTGCACGTCGGTGAAAAGATCAAGGTCAAAGTGATCCAATTCGATCCGGAATCCCATCGTATTTCGTTGGGCGCCAAACAGTTGGAAGACGATCCGTGGGATACCGCGGCCCGTGCGTTCAACGTGGGCGATACCGTGTCGGGCAAGGTGTCATCCTTGACGGATTACGGTGCCTTTATCGACCTGGGGAACAATATCGAAGGGCTGGTCCACATGTCGGAACTGTCCTGGACGAACAAAAACATTCACCCGTCCAAAGTGCTGCAAAACGGCCAGGATGTGAATGTCGTCGTTTTGGGCATCGATCAGGACAAGCGTCGTATTTCCCTGGGCTATAAACAGTTGCAGGAAAATCCGTGGAAGAAATTCGCGGAAACCCACAACGTGGGCGACATTGTGACGGGCCCGATCAAGAACACGACCGAATTTGGCCTGTTCGTGGCGTTGACCCCGGAACTGGACGGGATGGTTCACATTTCCGACCTGTCGTGGAACAAACTGGACGAAGAAGAACTGAAAAAGTTCGTGCGCGGCCAGGAAGTCACCGCCAAGATTCTGGACATCAATCCGGAAAAAGAACGCGTGACGTTGGGGATCAAACAGTTGACCGAAAGCGCGGACAACAACGCTGTTTCTGTAAAGAAAGGCGCCGTTGTTTCCGGCACGGTTTCCGAAGTGACCCCGGACGAACTGATCGTGGCGTTGGCGGGCGATGCCAAGGGCGTCATCCGTCGCACCGACCTGTCGCGTGAAAAGAACGAACAGGACACGTCCAAGTTCAAAGTCGGCGATACGGTCGAAGCGTCCGTTGTTTCTGTCGAAGACAACACGGTGAAACTGTCGATCCGCGCCCTGCAAGTGACGCTGGAAAAACAGGCCGTCAAAGAATACGCCAACCAAGCCGACAGCGGCTCGGTCCTGGGCGATATTCTGGGTGCTGCGATTGAAAACAGCAAAAAATAATCACAATTGTGATGACCAAAAATCCCGCCACCCGGCGGGATTTTTTTTATGGCGCCAAGCTATTTATGTTAATAATTGACAAAATAGAATATCGATTATTATAATAACAGAAAGCAAAAAAGGAATATGATATGCTTACGGCCACTTTTATCTACGACAAAAAATCTGATCAATATAAGTTATTGATAGAAGGCCAACGGCTTTTCAAAACCATTCATTATCGCGGTAAAAAATACCTATTGGTCAAAGACCAAGAGACTGCGAACCAGATTGATACATTGCTGGTTGATGCGCCGTATTATGAAAAAAACAAATTGTATAAGTTGCCTAATTTGAAAAATGTTACCATCCTGAATGGTAATCGTACGTTTCTGCGTACTCTGGCCGGTACAAAGGTGGAACATGTTGAAATGGCGGCCGATGGCCAGGTCAGTCAGTATTCTTTACATGGTTGTGCAGAACTGAAGAGTGTTGTATTCCCAAAACGTGTGTGTGAAATACCCAGCGGCATATGCCAATTTGCATCAAATTTGACGTCGGTAAAGTTGGGCGAGGTTGAATATTTTATGGACTATTGTTTCTATAAATGCGAAAAATTAACAGTGGATATTCCGAAATCGGTGAAGCATATTTGTAGGTATGCCATGTGGGGAACGGCTAATTCTAAAGTGGTTGTTCCAAGAAATTGCAATCAGGTGGAGGCCTATACCTTTGGTAATATGAAAAATCTAACCGAAGTTGTGTTTGAAAATCATTACGTAAGGATAGACCCAACGACGTTTGATAATTGC
>JAAVBR010000071.1 GCA_014802705.1 bacterium
CCTCTTGGATTTTGACGGTGTCGACGGCAGATACAAAGGCCAACAGCGACTTTAACCCGCAGGATTCCAGGGAAGTTTCTTTAATTTTACCATTGTTGTCGAATTGACATTGTTGGGCGGCAAGTGGGTGGGCGCCCGCCAACTTTAAAAAAATCCCGGCAACGCCGGGATTTTTTTACGATTTTTGGGGTCTATTGTTCCGTTTTATGATCCGGCTGATAGATTTCAACATCCCGGGTCATGGCAATGAACTTTTCCGCACGGCGTGCCGGCAATTCGTCACGCGGCGTGTCCCCCAATTCGCGGATTTGGTCCACAACCGCCGCCGACAACAATTCCATTGTCGTCTGCCAATCCGTGTGGGCGCCGCCCGCCGGTTCATCGATAATCTGGTCGATGACGTTCAGGTCGGCCATATCCCGGGCCGTCAATTTCATGGCGGCGGCGGCATCGGCCTTGAATTTATTATCACGCCAACGGATACTGGCGCAACTTTCCGGCGCAATCACCGAATAAATCGCATTTTCCAACATCAAGACCCGGTCGCCCGTCCCGATGGCAATCGCCCCGCCGGAACCGCCCTGGCCCACGTTGACGGCGATATACGGTGTCTTGATCGACAGACCGGTCGCAATCGATGCCGCAACCGCCTGGGATTGGCCGCGTTCTTCGCCTTCGCGGCCGGCAAAGGCGCCCGCCGTATCAAACAGGGAAATCACCGGCAATCCAAACTTTTCCGCCAGGCGCATCATACGCTGGGCCTTGCGATAGCCATCGGGGTTCGCCATACCAAAGCGATGCTTTTGCCGCGTTTCGATGGTACGCCCCTGCTCTTGCCCAATAATGACGGCCGGAATCCCGCGCCAAAAACCAATGCCACTGCCCATGGCGGGATCTTCGGCATACAATCTGTCACCGGCCAGATACGTCCAATCGTCCACAATCCCGTTGATATAGTCCAGGAAATGTGGCCGATTTTCATGGCGCGCCAACAAGACTTTGTCATACGCGTCATTTTCACCCATACCGCGGATTTTTTTCGACGCATCCAACGCCGGCGTCGTGACCGAAATCGCCTTGGGCTCGCGCGATTGCTTGGTCAACACGGCCAAGATCTTTTCCAACGCGCCCTTTAATTCCGCACGTGCGACGACCATATCGACCATCCCGTGTTCGTACAGGTATTCGGCCGTCTGGAAATTCGACGGTAATTTTTCGCGGATATTCTGTTCAATCACGCGCCGCCCGGCAAAGCCGATCCGCGCGCCTTTTTCAGCAATATGAATATCCCCCAGCATCGCAAACGACGCCGTCACCCCACCGAACGTCGGGTCGGTTAAAATAACGATATACGGAATCCCCGCCGCGTGCAGTTTGTTGACCGCCACCGTTGTGCGCGCCATCTGCATCAAGGCCAAGATGTTTTCCTGCATCCGGGCGCCGCCACTGGACGTCACCATAATAAAGGGCCGTTTTTCATCGATGGCGTGTTCAATACTGGCCACGATGGCATCCCCCACCGCACGTCCCATAGACCCCAACATAAATTCCCCATTCAACACACAGACCGTTGACGGCACGCCCCCAATTGTTCCATCGGCGGTTGTGATGGCGTCATTGGTTCCGGTATCCGCCCGTGTTTCTGCCAACAAGTCTTTGTACGACACACGGTCAACAAAGTTCAACGGATCATCCGTAACAATGTTTGGCAACGCAAGACGTTCCCATTCCTTGTCATCGAACAGCAGGTCAAAACGCTGTTTCGGGGTCATGATAAACGCCCGATTGCAATTCGGACAGATATATAAATTATCTTTGTAATCGCGATAATAGACCAGTTTTCCGCATGATTCGCATTTCAGCCACATCAACCGACGCACGCGTTCATAGCGATCGCGGTTTTTGTTTTTAATTCCAGATTTTTTACCAAATAACATTTTTTACCCATTCATTTTTTTGGTTAATTCACGGCTGGGCTTGAACAAAATCGTTTTACCCGCAGCCAACGGCATCGGTTGACCCGTCGACGGATTATACCCGATTTTGGGCGCGCGATTGCGGGGCTGGAACGTTCCAAAACCGCGAATTTCAATCCGATCCCCATGGGCGACCGCATCAATCATCTGATCCGTGACCGCATCCACCATGGCGGCGGCGTCTGCGGCGCGCATGTGTTTGAATTGGACCTGGATCGATCGAACGATATCTGAACGTTTCATTTTGCTTCCTTTCTCTTCTGTTTGTTCATGCCAAGCATACCGCCCTATTGTACCCCGCACAGATATTTTATCAAGGGCAAAGTTACATTTTACTGGGAAGTCTATCCTGTGCCGGCACCCCGGGCATAAATGATACAATGAACTTATATAACCCAAGGAGAAAACACCATGCAAGATATTTTTGACCTGTGCCCGGACGAAGAAAATACCGCCCGGCCGCAAATGCCCCTGATTGGGGATCCGGCGCCGGCATTTGACGCCACGACCACCAATGGCCCGGTTCACTTTCCGACAGATTACGCTGGCAAATGGGTGATTTTATTTTCACACCCGTCGGATTTCACATCGGTCTGTACATCGGAATTTATGGCATTCCAGGCCATGCAACCGGAATTTAATGAATTAAATACACAAATCATCGGCCTGTCGGTCGGGACAATCCCGTCGCATTTGGCCTGGATCGATGCCATTAAAAACCAAGTCGTTTTTCGCGGCTGGAAAAATATGGAAATCACGTTCCCGGTCATCGCCGACCCGACCATGGAAATCGCCCAAAAATACGGCATGATTCATCCCAACGCCAATGCCGCGGCCGCGGTGCGCGCGGTCTTTATCATTGACCCACGGGGCGTGATCCGGGCAATTATTTATTATCCCGCATCCCTGGGGCGCAGTTTTGATGAAATCAAGCGCGCCTTGATCGGGCTGCAGATGGCGGATGCGTTCGGTTATTCGGCACCGGCCGATTGGATGCCGGGCGACGATGTCTTGGTGGGCGCACCGAACACCACCGACGGCATGCGCCAACGGGAACGCAATACCGACCCGGCGTGGCATGTCTTGGCATGGTTTATGACATTGACGGCGTTGCCGGCCGACACAATCATGAAAAAATTGCGCACCAAACCTACCCCGACCGGCACACCTCGGAAAAAGAAATAAGCCCCACCCACAACCCGTCCCCATTGGACGGGTATTTTTATTTGACATCCGGGCGCCTTTTCTTCATGATTTTATTCATGGCAAACGCATCCGCGACAGATTTATTGATGACATGGTTTGACGCCCATGGGCGGCGTCTGCCCTGGCGGCATGTGGGCGGGGCGCACCCAAATCCCTATCACGTCTTGGTATCCGAAGTCATGCTGCAACAAACAACCGTCGCGACGGTGGGGCCTTATTTCGCACGATTTATGGACGCATTTCCAACCATTACGGATTTGGCCGATGCATCCGAAGAACGCGTCTATGCCCTGTGGCAGGGATTGGGGTATTATTCCCGGGCGCGAAACCTGCATAAAACCGCCAAAATCATCGCGCATGATATGGGCGGCGTTTTCCCGTCGGATCATGACGCGTGGCGCCGCATGCCGGGCATCGGCCCGTATACCAGTGCCAGCATCATGGCATTGGCATTCAATAAAACGGCGGGCGCCGCGGTGGACGGCAACGTGGTGCGTGTGATCTGTCGGCTGCATGCCTTGACGGACGCGGTGTCGGATATCATGCCGCAAATTCGGGCGTTGGCTGATGATATGGTCTGTGCCACGCGGCCGGCCGATTATACGTCCGCCATCATGGATTTTGGGGCCACCGTCTGCACGCCCAAGAATCCGGGGTGTGATACGTGTCCGCTGAACAATCTGTGCGCGGCACGGGCCCAAAACTTGGTCGATCAAATCCCGCACATTGTAAAGATTCAAAAACAAGAACGTCTGGGGCGGGCGTATTTAATCCGCAATCGCGCGGGCCAGATTTGGATTCGCCGCCGCCCGGGTCGGGGATTATTGGCGGGCCTGTATGAAATGCCGTGGACCGATGATGGGACACCCGTTATGGATAACGCCGACGCCATGGATACCGGCATCACGGTCACGCATGTCTTTACCCATATCAAATTAACATTGGAATTGCATATCATTGAATGCGATGCGCCGGATATCGACGGTCAATTTATCAACCCGGATGATTTGGGCGCATACGCCGTATCCACATTGATGAAAAAGGCATTCCACGCCCTGATGAAAAACGGAATTCTTTAAAACACCAACGGGAAATCGCGGATGTCCATCGGCACGCCATCGCGTTCCGGATCCCATTGGTATTTATCCATGATGACTTTTTTATCCGCGGTAAATTTAACGCCTTCGGATTTCAGGGCTTTTAATTGCTGATCAAAAAATCCGGCACCGCACAGGCTGCCATCCTTGAACACCACGCGATGCCACGGCAGGTGCCACGACGCCTTGTTATTCGACGCGTATCCCACAAAGCGTGCCATGCGCGGCCGGCCAATCATGCGGGCAATTTGGCCAAAGGTCGCCACACGCCCCGCCGGGATGCGCGCCACAACGTCATAAACCTGTTCGTTAAAGGATTTCATCGATTCCCCCGTATGTTTTGGCACATCATATCCTGGACCCGGGGATTGATGGCGATATGAACACTGGCGTTAAAGGCGCACCCGCGCGCGCAATAGGCCGCGCGCAAATATTCTTCGCCCCGAAACCAATTCGACAGGCCGTCCGCCGTCTTGATCCGCATGCAATATTTCGTTCGCGCCCCGGTAAAATCCGGTGTGATCACCATGGCATCGTCGGGGGCGTTGCTGATACTCATCACATGGGTTTCCAACAATTGCACGCCATAGATTTCTTGGAATCGAACCTGGGCGGCGGCAAACATCTGTTGAACGCCGGGGATATTAAAGATGTGGGCCCCACGATAGGATTGAACCGCATGACCATCCACCGAAATGCCCCCGTTGTCAATGACCATGTATTGCCCGGCCAGTCCCGTGACGTTTTTGCCGAAAAGATTCCGTATATGTTCGATAAATCGCATTTAAAAATCCGTTGTAAATGTGGGCATCATTTTATCCGACGGGGCATTGATGTCAAATAAATTTTAGTCCCCGACAAAATGCCCTTGCAAAACGAAAAGAAACCTGTATAATGCCCAGCACCGGAGATGTGGCAGAGTGGTCGAATGCGCGCGACTCGAAATCGTGTATACGGGCAACCGTATCAAGGGTTCGAATCCCTTCGTCTCCGCCAGGAATTCACCCGCCCTTGTGGCGGGTAAATTTTTGGCGGACATGGTGTTATGAGAACCCAAGGGTTCACAACAAGTAGCCGAGAGCAAGCCCCGCGCCGTTCGAGGCGTCACGGTTGCCCCGCAGGCGTGTAACGCCGAGGGAATTCCCGAAGTCGTAGCCAGGAATTAAAATCTTAAAACCACCCATTCGGGTGGTTTTTGTTATCGCGCCTTGGATTTATGCGCCAGGTGCCACATAATTTTCTTGCCCAGATTGGTCAGGTTTACCTGGGCCCGGATGCGCGACCGGTTCAGGGACTGATGCGACAGAGCCTCGTAAAAATCACAGATGTTCGACACCGAACCGCCCAACTGTTCATACTTCGCCGCCATGGCGGCCAAGGCAAAGTGCTTTTCACAAACCGCCACGCCGTCCAAATCCAGCAATCCGGCGAATTTATTCTGATCGGAAATCAAAATGTTTTTCGGGGTTAAATCGTAGTGATACAGACCCAAATTCGCCCATTTGCCCAGATTCATTATCCGAACCATGGCCGCGATCACATACGCGGTGACGACGTCGTTGCTGTTGACAATGGTGGCGCGACTGGCCGCCGCACAGGTCCCGCACGGCATTTGCAGAACGGCCCCGGCCTGAATCTGGGACATACGGTATTGGATACCCAACAGTTCTTGGAATATCGCCGATATTTGGTCGTGCCCCATGCCCGCCCCCACGCGTTCATACAATGTCACCCCGGGAATAAAGGGATAAACCTCAAAACAATACTGATCACGCACCATGGCGGTCACGTGCGGGGCGGGAATATCCGCCGCCTGTAACAGACGGGATACCGCTTCGTTCTTCATAACCAAATCGGCGTTATTGAATTTAAAGACAATGCGGCCCGCCACACCGTCCGTCATCAGGACGTTTTGCTGGCTGCCCGGAATTTTGGGCTGAACAATCTGGGTGGCATTGCCGCAAACATCACGCACGATATCTTC
Source organism: bacterium (assembly GCA_014802705.1). Classification (GTDB taxonomy): domain Bacteria; phylum Pseudomonadota; class Alphaproteobacteria; order Rs-D84; family Rs-D84; genus Enterousia. Next base: position 6,264 of record JAAVBR010000071.1, read on the forward strand.
ATACCGGCCTAATTTTTCCAATTTCATTTTAATTTCCTAATACTTTTATCCGCGCTGTAACAGGGCCAACATAAAATCGTCCAGATCCCCGTCCAAGACCGCATCCGAATCCGTTTTTTCCACACCGGTACGTACGTCCTTGACCAACTGATACGGATACAGGACATAGTTGCGAATTTGGCTGCCCCATTCGATTTTCTTTTGGGCGGCCTTGGCGGCGTCTTCGGCGGCGGCGCGTTTTTGCATTTCCAATTCGTACAATTTACTGCGCAGCATTTTCATCGCCATTTCGCGGTTTTGAATCTGGCTGCGTTCGTTTTGACAGGTCACGACCGTATTGGTCGGAATGTGCGTGATACGCACGGCACTGTCGGTCTTGTTCACGTGTTGGCCCCCGGCGCCCGACGATCGATACGTATCGATCCGCAGGTCTTTGTCATTGATTTCAATTTCAATGCTGTCGTCAATATCGGGCCAAACGTCCACCGACGCGAAACTGGTCTGACGCTTGCCATTGGCGTTAAAGGGCGAAATCCGCACCAAACGATGCACCCCGATTTCATTTTTCAACCACCCGTACGCCCGGTCCCCCGAAATGCGATACGTGATGTTTTTGATCCCGGCGGTGTCGCCTTCGTGTTCTTCGATAACCTCGCACCCAAAGCCGTGGCGTTCGGCCCACCGGGCATACATGCGCGACATCATCTGGGCCCAATCTTGGGCCTCGGTCCCGCCGGCACCCGCCTGGATGAACAAAAAGGCCCCGTTATTGTCGGCCGGTTCCCGAAACAGTGTGATAAACTTGGCCCGATGGGCCGCATCCCCCAGGGCGCCAATGGCGCCGATCACCTCGGCATCATCGGGGGCCATATCAAACAATTCGACCAGATTTTTGTATTCCGATTCCAACGTCAACAGTTCATTCAACGGCCGTTCCAGTGCCGCCTTGCGCTGTAACAGGGCGCGCGCGGCGTCCGGATCATCCCACAAATTCGGATCATTGACACGATCGTTTAACGCATCGATTTCAGACTGCAATTTTTCGGGGTCAAAGAAACCCCCTGACGGCACACAGGTCGTCGGAAATTTGGTTCAATAATTCATTTGGCATCATCATGCCGGGTATCCTAGCAACTTATTTTCACAAATCAACTTTTTTATATTTGGGATAAAATGAATGTTTGCCTTTTGCCCGCCAATATGATAAAATTTCGGGAAGTAAGAGGGGATTTTCATGAAAAACGCTTTACGTGCATTTGGTTTTATGGGGGCCATCGCCATGACATCTGCGGCGTATGCCGTGGGTGCGGGAACGGTTTCCGCATCCGACGCGTCGCGCGGCGTGTCCAGTATGACGACCGGTGTCTATGCCAACAACAATCGCGGGAATCAGGGTCTGGCCAACGCGTACCGGACCAATCAGCGCAACACGTATTACATGGTCAATCAACCCGATGTCGATACCGCATGCCGGGAACGGATTTATAAATGCTTGGCCGATTACTGTGGCGACGTGACCGTCGTTCCGGGGCAAACGTCAGGCCGCTGTACATACGCGACCGAAAGCGAATTGTATAACTACGCCCTGCTCTGCCTGCAAAAGGATACATCGATTTTATTGCCCCAATATGGGGTCAATACCCAAAATGGATCCAACGGCATGAACACGGCGGCGCGCCTGTGCCCGGCCTATGTGCAACAGGAACTGATGTCCTATATGTCCATGGCAAACATGGCTAATCAGTTGAGCAAGTCCCATTCCGACCTGTGTCTGCAACGGCGCCAGGAATTAGAGGCCGCCATGTCCTGCCATTCGGTGGCGTTGGCATACGGCAACGAAACATCCAGTATGTTGACCAGCCAATTGACCGATTATTGCGGCGCGGGCGTCCCGGGCGGCAGTGCGGAAATGGTCACACGCTTTGCCAGTGCGGGTAATGTCGGCGCCAATATCTGGGGCTGGGCGGAAAAGATTGTCAGCCTGGACCTGAACAAGAAAGGCAGCGATTGGCAGGCCGCCGTTGATGCCGTCTTGGCGGGATACACCAACCGCATGAATTTGGCCTGTGGCGACAATATGCAATTGAATACCGTGTCGTATAACACATCCAATAATGAACCCAGCGCCCTGCAAACCGCGGCGGCCTTGGCAATCGGTGTGGCATTCCCGTCCGCGCCGAATATCAAAGAAAATCCGTATGAAAATCAATCTGTGTGGATGAATGTGCAATCCATGTCCGACGTGTGGGACTGGGCATCCGCGCAACAGGTGGTGCGGGCCGGCCTGTCCAATGTGGCGACGACCCAGAACGCGTTTTTAACCACCGCCCAGATGGACGATATGCAAACGGCCTATAAACGCGGAACCAAGGTCTTTATTTTGCGCGACAGTGCCCGTTGTTACATTGTGCCGGTAACCCAGTTGACCGATCGCGAAACAACCGCCATCGCCCAATCCTTTGCCAATTGTATCAGCAAATAAAAAATCCCCGCCTTTCGGGCCCCGCGCAAACATGGTTTGCGTGGGTGAACCCTGGGCGGGATTTTTTTAGAGTGCAGTTTTCAGAGTTCAGAGTTCAGATGCCGACACCCAGCCCCTGACGGGCCACCCCTCTTGGATATGAGGGGAACCTTGTACCGTTCTTAATTTCACTATAAAGCACTGTCATCCCGACGCAGGTCGGGATCCATTGTGATCTGGTGTGCGCTAAACTTGGAAATAACGAACGCACTCAGTTCCCCTCTGGCAAGAGGGGTGGACGCGTAGCGGACGGGGTGTCGGTATTACTGGATCCCGTCCTTCGACGGGATGACGGTGCTTTATGGTGAAATAAAGAACGCACTCAGTTCCCCTCCGGTGGAGGGGTGGCGCGGAGCGACGGGGTGGTCTTTTTTAATGTTGCAAAAATTGGCTCAATCGGTTATAATCCGTGGGGTAGAGGTCGAAAACACTATGCCTAATCCAAAGGGACGTTTGCATACGACAATAATCCCAAAATAAAAATCCCAAATTTCCGCACTTTTTACCTCCTGATTTTATGCCTAATCCAAACGTCGGTTTGAATCCGGCGCTGGGGCTAACTCTTGATAATGGCGAAATTTGCATCAACAGTATGCAGTGCACATCCAAGGTATGTCTACATGATACCATTTTGGGCATTGCCAGGTGTGCCCCAAAGGCCACGGCCGGCGAAGAATGTACCCTTTCAGCAGTTTACGGGGTTTATTACAAGCCCGTATGTGACCGTGGCTTATCATGTGTAAGTTGGACCACGGAACTGGAAAACAAATATCCAGAATTTTCCAGCACCAGCGATGGTTATGGCCGATGTATCGATGTGGGTGATGTTTGTGACATTTGTGATTTCAAAACCAGTTGGACCGCGGCCAGCACGGGATACGTCACGCGCAAGGTCGGATCGTGCGGCAGTGCCACAAATTGCGCCCTGTCCATTGTGCAATATCGATGCGCCGCGGGGTATTACGGGATTGATCCGGTGGGCGGATCATCCAGTGCCACCGGATGTACCGTTTGTCCCGCCAATGCGACATGTCCCGCGGGAAATAATTTAACATTTCAATGTGTGGCGGGATATTTCCGCAGTGGTTCGGGCTGTGCCCCATGTCCCACCGAGCAGGGATTGACCGGAACATCCGCGGCAAACGCCACGGCCATTGATGCCTGTTATATCCCCGACGGTACCTATACGGACGCCGGGGGCACATTTGAAATCGCCGAACGTTGTCCCTATACCCTATAATGTCTTGGGATAATTGATGTCACAGAGTATAGGGGCATTCATCCGACAGTTCAAATGTCCCGGCGGCATCCACATAGGTTCCGGCCTTTAGGTGGCATATATCGATGCCGCCTTGGCTGAACGTGTTGTCGCCGGTCAGGCCATAGACCGTATTGCCCGACGTGTC
>JAAVBR010000072.1 GCA_014802705.1 bacterium
GTCCATCGCACGCACCAGTTTATCATTCGGATCATAGACCCGCAGCGTGTTTATAAATCCCCCGCGACGCGCGTCCAAAATTTTTAAATAATCTGTTTCACGTTGGATTTGCAGATAAATACTATCCCCATCACGGCGTGCCATCGCTGTAAACAGGCTATCCATATCCGGCATCGCCACAAACACCGCCCCGTCCCCGTGAACATTCCCCAGGATCATGTCCCCATCATGCGCAGCCGCGGGGGTGATATGGACCGTCACTTCGCCCACCAAATCAATCGGGGGTGTTTCCCCGCGGCCGGGATTATCCCATGCGATGGTTGCGTTATCCAGGATGATTTCGTCCGCATTTGCCCCGATGGATAAAATATCCCGCAGATTTAATTTTTCATCCCCCACCACGCGCAGCGTTAATCCCGCCGACACGTGTAAATCCGTCAGGCTGGCCGGCGTATCCACAATTTGCATCACCGACGCGCCATCGGATAAATAAATGTTGCCCGTCACGGCACCGGTGTTTTTAATCATCACCTGGCCCCCTGGGGCGATCCAGACATCGCCCGACACGCGCCCCCGATTGACGATGCGCACCGATTCATCAATCCGAATTTGATCGGCCCAAACAATTGAATCACGATCCAGGGTTGCATCCGACACAACATGCAAAACATCGGTCGAAATGATAACCGATGCCGTCATGCCCGCCCCCGGAAATAAAATCCCAATCACCAGGCCCAGTTTAAATAGTCTGAGCATTCCTCTCTCCCCAATGTGGGGCAGCGTAACACATAGGAATATGATCTTAAAGCAGAAAATGGGGATCAAAAAATCCCCCGCAGAACGCAGGGGAATTTTTTTTATTTTTCGGCCAAGATGGCGATACCGGGCAAATCACGTCCCTCGATAAATTCCAGGAACGCCCCACCCCCGGTCGACACGTACGTCATGTCGTCGGCGGTGCCACTGGCGTACAGGGCGGCCACGGTATCCCCGCCGCCCACAACACTGGTCAATTTGCCGGCGCGCGTCTGTTCGGCCATGGCGTCGGCGATGGCAAAGGTGCCTTGGCTCCACGTTGGGGTCCATTCGGCCATACCGACCGTACCGTTCCAAATCACCGTCGCCGCGGTTTTGATCGCATCGACATTGCGCGCGGTCGTGGCGACACCCGCATCGATAATCACATCGTCGTCCGCGATTTGATCAAAGTCTTTGTTGGTCCGCACCGCGTCGCGTTTGAATTCTTTGGCCACACCTTTGTCCAGGGGCAACATCAAATCGCAATTATTTTGCCGCGCCAATTCAATGATTTCGCGCGCGGTGTCGGCCTGGTCCGGTTCATACAACGAATCGCCCACCCGATCCCCCAGCGCATAGTTAAATGTCGTCCCCAGGGCACCGCCCACAATCACGCGATCCGCCAACTTCACCAGCGCCCGCAGCACATCGATCTTGGTGGAAATCTTGCTGCCTGCGACAATCGCCAACAGGGGTCGCGCGGGATTGGCCATCACCGCGTCCAAATGCCGGATTTCCGACGCCAACAAATCCCCGGCATACGACGGCAATATTTTGGCAACGCCCACGGTACTGGCGTGCGCGCGGTGCGACACGGCAAACGCATCATTGACAAAGATGTCATACCCATCGGCCAGGCGCGCCGCAAATTCCGGATCATTTTTTTCTTCCCCGGGATAAAACCGAACATTTTCCAACAGCACCACGTCCCCGTCCGCCATGGTCCCCAGGAAATCTTTGTCCAAACAATCGGGGATCAGCGGGATGTTCATATATTCCGCCACGGGCTTTAACGAAAATTCCATATTGCGTTCGCCCCGGGGCCGCCCCAGGTGCGCCACAATCACCACACGGGCCCCACGCGCGCGCAGTTTTTCAATGGTCGGCATGCTCTGCGCGATACGAAAGGCATCGGTTATTTGACCGTCCACAATCTGAACATTAAAATCATCGCGCAACAGGACATATTTGCCCCGCACATCCACGTTATCAATCGTGCGTAGTTTCATTTTTTATCCTTTCCTTGATCGGGCCAAACGATTTACGATAAAAATCGTTGATCCCGTATTGATCGATGGCGGCCAAATGCGCCGCCGTTGGGTATCCGGCGTTTTTATCCCAACCGTATTGCGGGAACTTTTCGGCCATTTGCCGCATGATGTCATCACGCGTTTCCTTGGCCACGATGGACGCCGCCGCAATGGACAGCGATTTCGCATCCCCCCGGACCACGGCCCGACCCACAAATTCTGGGGGTACCCGGTTGCCATCCACCAGTGTCATATCCGGCCGCGTCGCCAGACCCGCCACCGCCCGCGCCATCGCGCGCATGGACGCCCACAGAATATTTAATTCGTCGATTTCGGCCGCATCACACATCCCCACGGCCCAAATGGTGTTGGCGCAAATCCAATCGCGCGCCGCCGCCCGTTGGGACGCCGTCATCTGCTTAGAATCCCGAATAATGACCGGAATATCCACCGTGCGATCGGGGAAAATGACCGCCGCGGCCACCACCGGGCCACACAGCGGCCCACGGCCCGCCTCGTCACAGCCGGCGACAATGCCGCCGATTTCGTTTTCCAATGAAAAATCCGGATTTGCCCGTGTCATCGGGCCCCAGCATATCACGAATTCCCCATAATTAAAACGACTTTTTTATTGACTTATTTTATTTTTGTATTACAATCACGCAAAAGAGGATAAAAAGTGAAGAAATCATTCAAAAATCGTCAGGCCAACAAGATGGCCGACATTACCAAAATGTTGGCGGATTCGTCGATAAATCTGGCCAAAATCGCCCAGGCCAAAGAATCCGGCGCCCTTACCCCCGAACTGGCCCAGGCCGAACAGAAATTATTGACCATGCAAGATATCCTGGGGGATATTATCGTGGCCGACACCGAATTTGCCATGGCCCGCCAACAAAATCGGGGGCCGGCATGGCGTCATTTCTTGCTGGGGCTGATATTGCTTGGCGGTATGCTGGGCGGGGCACGGGGCGTGCATCGGCAACATGAATTGGGCAGCACCCAGAACACCCCCATATTATTGACGATTACGTTGGCACTGGGCGGATTGGCGACATACCACGGCAAACGGGCCTGCGATTTCCAGATTGAATACCACAACGCCTGCGCGGAATACCTGAAAAAATATCAAGATATCATGAAACGCGCCCAGGATCTGGAAAAGGATATCAATCAAAAAGTGAAATAGTCATGAAAAACGAACGCTGTTTAAAAAAGAAATTGAAGGGTCTGGAACAACGTCGGGACGAAGCTCAGGACATTCGGAACAAATTAGGGGCCCTGTACAATATGTGTGCCCATGAATTTGATGACGCCGAAAAAGCGGACATGGAACAAACCCTGAACCGCATGGATGGGGAAATTGATCGCATGACCCAAGAACTGGCCGAAACCACCGCCGATTACGAGGCTGTTCGTCCCGGTTTGGCGCTGAAACGGCGCGCGATGCTGCACTTTCGGGCGTTGTGCCTGTACACCCTGATTGCCACCGGGGGCATCATCAAGGGACATTCTGATTCCCAACACATAAGGGCGTTTATGAGCCTGGGCATGTTTGCCGCCGGGCTTGGCCTGTACCACGGCCAGAAAGCCAAAACCTATTTCGCAAAATTCCAAGATTTTGTGAACAACCAAAACCAACAACGATAAAGAACGATGTTTCGAAACGAACGCTGGATGAAGCGCCAAATTAAACAGTTGACTCAAAACCGGGATGCGACCCAGACGCTGCGGGACCTGGGGTATCGGGCGCTGCAAGAAAACAATGATTTCAGTCTTGATGAAAGAAATCGTTTAACACAGGCACTGCACGAAATGGATCAGACCATTGATCAGTTAAACCAAGACCTGGTCCACATCACGACCGGTTACGAGGCCATTCGCCCCGGTCTGCAGTTACAGCGCCAGGCACGTCGGCATTTTTATGCGATGTTGTTATTTTTCGCCGTCGGGACGGGCGCCTGGTGCCAGACACACCGCGACACCGAATACAAACAGGCCTGCGCCATGTTATCCATCGCGACCAACCTGTTTTCCATCTATCACGGTCGGCGCTGTGCAACCTATTACACGAAACTGCGCGAATTTGTCAAAAATCATACAAAATAATGAATGGCCCCGTCGGGGGCCTTTTTCTTTTATCAAATCGACAGGCGACCGGTCCGCTGGCGCTGAACATAGGCATCTTCGCTGTTATACAGGGGCCATTTGCCGTCGGCCAATTCCTGCATCGACGTCAGGGGTTGATTCAGCCGCGCCCGATACAGCCACAGATTGGACATCACGCGCTTGATATAACCACGGGTTTCATACGCGGGAAAACTTTCGATATACAGCAGCGGATCGGATGTTTCAAAACTCTTTTCAAATTTGACCACCGTGCCCATGCCCGCGTTGTACGACGCCAACATTTTAATGATGTTGTTATTCACACTGGGGTGCGCCAACAAATCGACAATATATTGTTGCCCCAGGAACATGTTGTGTTCCGGTTTGGACATATCGATATCGGATAATTTCACCTTGTTCCGGCGGGCGACACGCTTGGCCGTGCCGGGCATCAACTGCATCAACCCATTGGCCCCGGCGGTGGATTTGGCATTGGTTTTAAATCCGCTTTCCTGGCGCGTGATGGCCAATAACAAGGCCCGATCAATTGACCATCCGCCCATGGGTTCCCAATCGGGCAACGGGTATTGCGCGGAATAAATAATATCATCGTCGATTTCCAAAATCCCGCGATCGCGCACGACCCCGGACACCTGTAACGAAATGCGGGGCAATCCGTACGCCGTGGCCACCGAACTGACCGCGTGCAGGGTTCGATCCGATGCATCGGCCGTGATCAAATATTTCAAATATTGTTCGGCGCGTTCCTTTTGCCCCACCTGAATCAGCGCCAGCGCAACTTTCCCATACTTGGTTTCCCGCAACGCATCCAGATCATCGGTCGAACAATCCTGTTCAAAGAATTCATACCGCGGCCGATCCCCCAACATGGTCGCCGACAAGGCCCCGTAAAACGCCATCGGATGCACCGCCCCAATGGCCCAGAATTTCTTGGCCGCGCGCCGATCATCATTGGCCGCCGCCGCGCGCCCGGCCCAGAACGCCGCCTCGGTCTTGCGGGCATCATTGATTTGATCCAGTTTTAAAATCTCGCTAAAATATTTTTGACTTTCCCTGTATTTTTCTTCTTTGAAATACAGCAATCCCATCGTCCACAATCCATATTCGGATTTGGCGTCGGACGCCACAAAGCCCCACTTTTTCGCCAATTCAATTTCACCGTTGGTGTAATACACAAAGGCCAATCGCCCCGCCAAACGACCATAGTCGGATTCACTAAGGCGCCGACGAAACGCGGCATCTTCCAGAATCAATCGGGCGGTCTTGGTGCTGCCCCGGCGAATGGCGGTGCGGAATTTTTTAATATTGTCCCCCGCGGCGCCGGTATATGTTTTTTCCGTCCATGTTTCCGATTGGGCCGTTTCGATCGATGTGCCCGATATGGTGCGCGGTAATTTGGCACTGCGCACCTTGGCCTTTTTAATCTTGGCCAGGTTCACCATACGTTCCGCGCCGGGCATATTGTAATATTTGTTCATCCAATCGGCCAATTCAGCCCCACGCGTACGATACGTTTTGGATACGTAACGTTGATATAAAACCTCTGACCGTAACAGGGGATCGGTGACCTTTTTTTCCATCTTGATGGCGGCGTCGATTTTTTCCCGCGATTGCAGGTCAAAAATCTGGCGATACAGGGCGGCATTATCATCATCCAAAACGGTTGGCAAATCAATCGCACCCGCCACGCATGGCACCAAAACCGCAATCAAAAACGTGATCAGTTTCTTTATCATTTTGGTCAAAACAGGGATGTCTTGGGCAAGGCACAGACCGATGCGGTATCGCTGTCATCATCGATTTCAGGAATCTGGTTGATAATCTTTTTAAAATCGGCAATGCGTGAAAACTTGCGATACACGGACACAAAACGCACAAACGCAATCGGATCCAGATTCAACAGCGAATCCGACACCATCTGCCCCACCGTTCCCGACGACACGGCATCGTCAATTGTTTCCGTTTCCAGGCGCCGATGAATGGACGTCACCAATTTTTCGATCTGATCATCGCTAACCTCGCGGTTACGACAGGCCAATTTAATACTGCGCCGTAATTTTTCACGATCAAACTGTTCAACCTTGCCACTGTTCTTGCGCACCAACAGGTCGCGCATCTGGACCCGTTCAACGGTGGTAAATTTGGCCCCGCATTGATTACAAACGCGCCGACGCCGGATAATGGCGTCTTCGATATCGGGCCGGGAATCTGTCACCCGGCTGTCGGTTGAATTACAATATGGACATCTCATTGCCCCTATACGATACCAGGCGCGGACGCCGCTGTAAAGAATAAAACGCATCAAATTCCCATCAAAAAATTTATGTTTTTATAAAAATCAAGTCTTTTATTTTCAGGCGCGCGCCCCCGGCCGTCTTTTTTGGGACCCCAAAATATGATAAAATGAACATGTACCACGGGGATGACAGAGAATGGACAAATACCTGAATCAGATTTTGACCGGCGATTGTGTGGAATTGATGCGCGGCCTGCCCGATGCGTCGGTGGATGCGGTTTTTGCCGATGCGCCGTATAATCTGCAATTGGGGGCCAAGACCCTGTATCGCCCCGAAGATCAAACGGCCGCACGCGCCGTGCGCGATGCCTGGGACGCGTTTGACAGTCCCGCCGCCTATGACGAATTTACCCGCCAATGGATGACCGAATGCCGGCGCGTTTTGAAACCCGGCGGCGCCATGTGGGTCATCGGCAGTTATCATAATATCTTTCGCCTGGGCGCCATGATGCAGGATCTGGGGTTCTGGATTTTAAATGACATTGTTTGGGTCAAGACCAACCCGATGCCGAATTTCCGCGGCACCCGTTTTACCAACGCGCATGAAACCCTGATTTGGGCGACGCCCACCAAAACCGGCAAGTACACGTTTAATTATGAAACCATGAAAAAATTAAACGGCGGCAAACAAATGCGGTCGGACTGGGACATCAATATCTGTCTGGGCGACGAACGGATCAAGGGCGCCGACGGCAAAAGTCTGCACAATACGCAAAAGCCGCTGGATTTATTGCGCCGCGTGATTTTATCATCGACCAAGCCGGGCGACATTATCCTGGACCCGTTTATGGGCAGTGGCACCACCGCCGCCGCCGCGCGCGAATTGGGCCGGAACTTTATCGGCCTGGAACGCGAAGAATCCTATGTCGCCGCCGCGCGCGAACGCGTGGCCCGTGTGACCCCGATTGACCTGAGCGGTATTGAAGTGGCCGCCCCCAAACGCGAAGAAATCCGCGTGGCGTTTTCCGAACTGATTGACGCGGGTGCGTTGTACGTGGGCCAAACATTGGTCAGTCCGCGCGGCGAACGCGTCATGATTACCCGCGACGGGCAATTGACGCATTCCCTGCATGGCAAGGCATCCATTCACGTCATGGCCGCCAAGATGCAGCGCAGCGTCAGTTTCAACGGTTGGGATTATTGGTCCGCCGAACGGCGCGACGGCACGCTGGTGCCGATTGACGAACTGCGCAAATATGTCCGCGAAATCAAGCGCGACATGAAGAAAGCCGCCTAAAAGAATTTTTTCCGATTTGTAGCCTTAGAAATACCGGTGCAATTCGCCCCCGTGCATATGCAGCCACCGCTTGGCACGTTCCACCCCGGGTCCGTAAAGTTCCCGCACAAAGGCCCAAAATTCCGGCGAATGATCCATATAACGCCGGTGCGCCAATTCATGCATCACGACATAGCGCATCACATCCCACGGCGCCAACGCCAGACGCCACGAAAACGAAATCGTGCCGGTGGACGAACAACTGCCCCAGCGACTGGACGTATCGCGCAGGGCAATTCGCCGCGGCCACAAATCCCGCGGTGTGGTGCGGATCATATCCCGCACGGCGGATAAAAATTCCGCCTGAATCACGTCGCGCAGACGGTGTTGAAACATATCCGGCGCGCCCCCAATCCACAGTGTGTCGCCCGCATCCCCCCAGGCATTGCCCCGCCGCGCAGGATCGTGCCGGACCGTGACGCGCCGCCCCAGAAATTCGATAACCACGCCATCATGCACCGCGGCCTTTTGCGGGGCACGATCAAAAATGCGTTCAATCCAGGCGCGCTTGCGTTCCACAAAGCGCAACGCCGTCATCGTCGGCGTCAGCCACGGTTTGGAAATATGAATTTCACGGCGCGGTGCGGTCCGTGGCCGCAATGTAATATTGCGCAGCCCCCGCCGCGTCGTTATCACGATCGGGATCTGTTCCCCCGATGATGTTTCAAAGACATAATCCGACATGATTATTGTTTCGATTTCATCTGTGCAATTTCGCCCAAGATGTTCCGGGTAATTTCGGCCAGCATCTGGTTGTTATATCGCACCGCCTTGTCATAGGCATAGGTGATTTCAGATTCCCCGGCCCCATTTTGGGATGCCACATTCAACAGACACATGACTTTATCCACGTTGGATTTTTCCGAAAATGCCACGGTGTCCAACATATTGCGTATACCACGCACCGGATCATATTTTAATTCGGGATTGGCAAAGAACGCCTGCTTTTCCGGGGGCACTGTCCCACCCCCGCACATGGACATCAACATCCCGGCATATATTTCATTCAAATCCGTCAATTTAATCGTCGCCCCGGCCCCCACCAGGTATTCCAGAACACGCGGATTATCCGCTTTGTCCCAGCCATTGGCAATCCGGTCACGATAAACGACATTCAAATTGGTGGCGCCGGCTTCAACCGCATTGATGACCTCCCATAATGTTTGGGCATCCCGCAACGCCTGGTTGGCCGGATTGGGCGCATCGGCCATGGCGTATCCCGCCATAAACGCCCCCAATAAAAGTCCAATAATTCCCCGCATCATTGTTTCATATGTTTTTGAATTTCATGCACAATGGCGTCCGCATCAAACCCAAAGTGGCGATACACATCCGCCCCCGGGCCGGACGCACCGAACGAATCGATACCGATGGCCGCATCGGCAAATTCCAGCCATGGGGCGGTGGATGCGGCCTCGATCGAAATGACGCGGCCCTGTAAAATCCGGCGCCGATATTCGGTGTCCTGTGCCCGAAATGCGGCGACGTTCGGCATACTGACCACGCGGCACCCCGGAATCTTTTTCGCCGCGGCAACGGCCAGGGGAACCTCGCCCCCGGTGGCGATCAGGGTCACCCGCACGCGGCGCCGCGGGCCATAGATCACATACCCCCCGCGCGTCACATCGGCATCATCGGGCGTCGGAATTTGTTCAAATTTCTGGCGCGATAAAATCAGACACGACGGCCGCGCCACATCCCCCAGCGCTGTGCGCCAACTGTAGACCACCTCAGTCATATTACAGGGACGAAACACGTTTAAATTCGGTATCAATCGCAGGGATGGTAACTGTTCCACCGGCTGATGCGTGGGGCCATCGGGCCCGACCGCAATGCTGTCGTGTGTAAACAGGTAAATCACCGGCAATCCCGACAACGCCGCCAAACGAATACTGGGGCGCAGATAATCACTGAATACCAAGAACGTCGATCCATACGGCCGCAGGCCCACCGTCGCCATGCCGTTCATAATCGCGCCCATGGCGTGTTCGCGAATGCCGTAATTGATAAAGCTCCCGTTAAAATCCATCGACACAATGTCACGATGGGCGGGCGTTTTGGCATTGGTGCTGGCGGCCAGATCCGCGCTGCCCCCGATCAGGCATGGAATGGCGCGGCTCAATTTTTCCAAATACATCCCCGACAATTCCCGGGTGGAAATGTTGGTCGCGTCCACGCGCGGCACATCCACCGCTGGCACGGCGCCGGCATCAATACACGGTTTTTCTTCGGCCCGACGCACGCCGCGGCGGCGAATCTGGGCCCATAATTTTTCACCCGCGGGCGATGCAAAGCGCGCACACAACGTATCCATTTCCGCCGCATCCAACGCCAACCCGTGCGCGGCGGGCGTGCCCGCCCGACTGGAATCCAGGCCGATGGTCGTCTTGCACTGAATAAAGACCGGCTGCTTCATCACCGCCGCCCGTTCCAGCGCCAAATCCAGCGACCGGAAATTATTTCCCTGGGCCAAAATCACGGCCCACCCGGCGGCGGCCATACGCTGGGGGACATTCATTTCTGACTGGGCGGCGCCATCAATACTGACGCCGTTATCATCCCATAATAAAACCAGGTTATCCAACGCGTACCGCCCCGCCATGGCAATCGATTCGTTGGCCACCCCTTCCATCAAATCCCCATCGGAACACAGGCAATACACGCGCCCCGCGCGATTGCGAATCTTTAACCCCATGGCGATACCGACGGCATTGCCCACCCCCTGGCCCAGGGGACCGGTGGTGGCCGCCACGCCATCAATGCCATATTCGGGATGCCCCGGCAACCCGCCCAACTGACGAAAACTGTCCAGGGATGGCAAATCATAGCCCACCAAAGACAACACAGAATACAACAGTGCACTGCCGTGCCCCGCCGACAACACGAACCGATCGGTGCCGGGCCGCACAAAGTTCGCAAACAGGGTCGTCACGATATCCGCCGCCCCCAGCACAATTCCCACGTGCCCGTTGCCGGCCGCACGCAGCGCCCCCAACGCGTGCGATCGCACGACGCGGGACATTTCTTTTAATTGTTTGGCATCGTATTTCATTTTATGGTATTATACCACAAAACAAACGGTTAAAAAATGCTAAAAATATGGACAGACGGCAGTTGCCTGGGCAATCCGGGCCCGGGGGGGTGGGCATTCCTGGCGACCGACGGAACAAACGTCGCGGAACGCGCGGGGGGCGAAGAAAACACCACCAACAACCGCATGGAATTGACGGCGGTTTTGCGGGCCTTGTCCGCGGCGGCACGGCGCCATACGTCGGTTGAGATTCATACCGACAGTCAATATGTCAAAAACGGCATGATGACATGGGTTAAAAATTGGAAACGCAACAATTGGCGTACCGCGGATAAAAAACCGGTCAAGAATCAAGACCTGTGGATGGCGCTGGATGCGGCGGCGGCCCAAATTCAAATACACTGGGTCTGGGTCAAGGGTCATGCCGGCACCCCAGAAAACGAACGGGTCGACGAATTGGCACGCGCCGCGGCGGCGGCCATCGGCAAATAAAAGACACCGGGCCTGTGGCCCGGCGTTTTTTTACGCAACGCGGTTTTTATTTTCTTTTCCGGGCACGCGGCGCGGCGGCACGAACACTCGGCTGCACGGCGACAAACAAAATCAAAATCAATAATGCAAAACGCACCACAATGGCCGCGGATGCCCACAGGCTGGCCATATCACGCCACCCGGCAAACAAGAACATCAACACTTCGCACCCCAGGGTCACCATCAACGGATAGATATACCACCGCACATCCCATCCGGCATCCCGGAAACGCCGCATCGTCAACGTGATTGTCGGACAAATTATCGCCAACCCGAACACATACGCCACCGGCGCCAAGATTCCCACCACCGGAATCAACGCCGCCAGGGCGACAGACGTCACCACCACGAACAACAATGCCCACCAGTATTCCGCACGCGTTGACCGCCCGCGGTAATCAAAATATTTGATCCAGAAATTCCGGACCGCCGTCCCAAAAGAAACCATATTTGCTTTTTTCATGTCACCTTTCCCTTTGTTGGTTACTCGGGAATAAAATATCACACCCCGCCCCACCCTGCAATAAATTTATCACCGTTTAAAAAATGCCCCGATGGAGCATTTTTTGTGTTCAGAGTTCAGATGATGTACCGGCTGCGCCGGGCACTATTTTCACCTGGATCCCGTCCTTCGACGGGATGACGACAGGTGTGAAAATAGTTCCCCTCTGGCCAGAGGGGTGCCGGTGGAACCGGCGGGGTGTCGGGAAAAGACCACCTCCCCCCTTCGGGGTACTCCTCCACAGGAGGAGAACTTAAGCACCGAGCCAAAGTTCCCCTCCGGTGGAGGGGTGGCGCAAAATCGGGCCCCGCGGAAATGTAAATTTCCGTGGGTGATATCGCCGGGGTGGTCTTCATAACTTATATTTTATAACTTATAACTAAAAAAATCCCCCATTCGGGGGATTTTTTATTGCTGATTGACGCCGATGGTAAATTGATCGTCCCAGCCGGCCACCACCTGGCCCCCGATGGTGCATTGGATATCGTCAAAGCCGTTCTTGACCTGGTTCTTTTTGACCACTTTGCTGGTCACCAACGCCCCCGTTGTCCCCAGCACCACGCCCGCAATCGAATCCGACGCCAACCGCGCCGTGTTAAAATTCCCATCGGCATCTTTCCATTTTCTGGCATCCGCCCGAAAGCCTGCATAGGCCCATTCCAGATTGTCGACCGTTTTTGCGATCTGTTCTTTCAACTTTGCCAGCCGTCCGCGCTTTTTACTTTCCTCGGATTCAACACATTCTTTCTTGTCCCAATCGATTACATAATCAGAATCCTTGCAACGACAGGCCCCGTTTTTCCATTCGGTCTGCGTGACATCGAAGCAATCCCAATAGGCTTGCTTATAAGAACAATAATACTCGCCAAATTCTTTTTTTTTCTTCCGGATCATCCAGACATATACATTTTTTTGCCTGATTGTCCCACTTTGTATCAGAAGCTTTCAAACACGCCTCTTTCAGGGCGGCCACATCCGTCAACTTGCACGTGCGGCTGGCGGCATGCCAGACATGGTCGGCGTCTTTACAGACGCATTTGTTCCCCGACAGGCGCAATCCGTCGTATTCACTGCAAGAACAGCCAACGGAATCATAATATGTCCCGCCCGAATTTTCACAGGCGCGTTTTTTTGCAGCCTCGGTATTGACCGCCCGCTGCTGGCGCGCAGCATCCCCCAGTTCGCATTGCTTGGTTTGACTGTTATAGGTATAATCAGACGGTGTACAGACGCACCGGCCTTTTTCCAGTTTCAGGTGTTTGTCCGCCGTGCACGTGCATTTGTTATTGGCCCACGTCCCACCGGAATTCAAACAATCTTTGACGCCTTCTTTGTATTCACAGGTCAAGCCATCCGACGATGTTTGCAGATAGTCCCGGGAACATTCACATCGATAACCGTTCCAATCCCCTTCTGATTCTTTACAATTTTTTGGACGTTCGTCTTCAATGCATGCCGTCCTGTCCCGATTGGGAATATATCCTGAATCGCATTTATAAAATATGCATCCTGTATGACCCGCACGTAAGACAACATCTTCGCCGACCGAAATCCGGCGCGTGGCGTTGGATCGATCATCCAAGGCGATGGAACGTTGGGCATGGGCGGCGTTTTGTTTTATATCCTTGGGGTGAATATGGCTGCCCACACACACGGTAGAGGGATCATAGGATCGCCATTTATCATTCCAAAAACCGGTCGTGCATTGGTACAGTTTTCGGACATAGCCGTCTTTATCAACCTGGCCGACAATATCGCCATCTTCGCATTCTTTATTACCGGCGAAGGAATCGTTACAATAATAGCATTGATCGCTGTCCTCCTCGTAACTGGCGTTGATGGAATCATTCCCCCCACAGGCGTATAGGCCACACAGCGCCCAGGATGGTGTCGAAAATCCATAAATCCCCAACAAAATCATCAATCCACAGATTGCTTTTTTCATCTGGTTTTCTCTTCTTTATGCCTAATCCAAACGGTGGTTTGGA
>JAAVBR010000073.1 GCA_014802705.1 bacterium
GGCCGAAATGTTCAATTTGGATTTCCTGTCCAACAATTCGTCATCCAATTCCATGACCAACCTGCGCGGGACCGAATTGTTTAATGCCGCCAAAAAGCGCTGTAACAGTATTTTGACCCAGTGCAAAAATGTGGGCGCCACATCGGATCAAATCACGGCGAATTATGAATTGGCCATCGACAAAGATTGCATCGCGTATGAACAGGGTCTGTCCAAGATGAACGACAATTTAAAATCCAACGTGCGCAGTGCGAATTTAATGCTGCAAAAGGCGCGTTTGGCCGTTCAGACGAACAAGAACCAATACGACGCCAAGGGATGTATTGCGGCGCTGGAAACCTGTATGACCGATGACATGGTCTGTGGCGACGATTACGCCAAGTGTTTGGATCCGACCAAGAAGTATATCGATGAAAATGGCGAAGTGGTTCTGGGCCAGAACATCGGGTCGATTATCGACTTTACATCAGACTATGAAAATTCCAAGATCAACAGTGACTTTGTCAAATCGTCCATAAACGCCGCAACCAATACAACAGATGGCAAGGGGATTGTCCGTTATCTGATGGAAAAAATTGGCACCGGGGACAAGGTAACTGATGGCGGCCTGTGCCGGGCGGTGTTGGACAAGTGTCAGCGTTACACATACGACAGCAACAATACGTCCAAATATAATCCCTATAACGATGTGGTCGTCAATTATATTCAGCGGGCGATGGTCAATATCCGCGCCGCGCAAAGCCAGATTATTTCCGATTATGCGTCCAGTTGTATGACGGATATCGCCACCTGTTATAATCAGCAGATGAGCCAAGTCAACGCCTGGTCTTCGTCGGCCAGCGTGGCCAGCATTTATCGCGTGATGCAGGGCGCGTGCTATAACGTGGCGTTGACCTGTGCGTACGCGGTGTTCCATGATACCAAGCCGTGTGAAAAGGATGAAGATGGCAAAGAGCTGACGGATGCGGAACAAAAAGCATGTCTGTTGAAAAATGTGTCGGAAATGTTCTATCAGAACATGCTGTGCCCGTCTAATTCGGTGTGGGACACCAAGGGAGGCACGATTGGGACCAGGGGCTGCAGAGCAACATTGACAACGGCTTGTTTTATCAACGATCATTGCAAATGTGCGGCCGGGTATGTGATTCAAAATGGGGGCTGTTACCCTGCGTGCGATACGGGCAAATCCTACGCCACCGAAACCGCCACGACATGCACCGACACGACAGAGTCAAAATAAAAAAATCCCCGGCCGTTCCGGGGGTTATTTTTATCCGCCGATTTTTTCCATAAAGGCGCGGTGGGCGTCCACCTCGGCCGCGGGGGCGGGGAATGTGCGATGCGGAAAATCCGCCCCGATTTTGGGGTGCGCCAAAAAGGCCGCGTGTTGCTTTTCAATAATTTCGTGAATATCGGGCGCCGGCGCCGTGTTTTCCAATTCCAAATAAACCTTGGCCAGGATTTCAGAGTCGATCAACGCCCCGTGCGCATCGGCACGCGCCGTCAATGAAATCCCATACCATTTGGCCAGCGCATCCAACGTATATGTTTTCGGCCCAAAGACGCGATTGCGCGCGATGATCAGGGTATCTTGCTGTTGCGAACGCGGAATCGGGGGCAGGCGCAGATTCGCCAATTCATGATTGATAAACGGAAAGTCAAAGTCCAACCCGTTGTGTGCAATCACCGGGTCCGATCCGATAAATTCCAAGAACTTGGGTGCGATGACGGAAAACTTGGGTTTGTCTTCCAAAAAGGCATTGGAAATTTTATGCACCATGTATGTTTCCGGGGGGATAATTTTACCCTCGGGATTGATATATTCATGGAACGTCCGGTCGGTGATTTTGCCGTCCACCACCTCGACTGCGCCAATTTCAATCACGCGGTCGCCGCGGGTGTATTCAAATCCGGTTGTTTCAATGTCAAAGCAAACCACACGCGCCATAAAATAACCTTTTGCTATAATGATCGGGTCGTATTATAATCGGTTCGTGAATTTAATGCTAGAAAATCTTAATCCTGAACAATTGGCCGCCGTTACGACGACCGATGGGCCGTTGCTGGTCCTGTCGGGGGCGGGCACGGGCAAGACGCGGGTTTTGACCACGCGCATTGCGTATATTTTGTCGCAAAATTTGTGCGCCCCGTGGCAGATTATGGCCTTGACCTTTACCAATCGGGCGGCCAATGAAATGAAAACGCGCCTGGGCCAAATGTTGGGGGATGGCGGCGCGTCATCAGATATTTGGTGCGGGACGTTTCATTCGATCTGTCTGCGGATTTTGCGGTATAATGCGGCGGCGGCCGGCCTGCGGCGGGATTTCTTGATTTATGGCGAAGATGATCAAAAGGCGATCCTGAAAACCATCTTTGCCGAAATGGGCCTGGACGCCAAGGAATATAATCCGGGCGACTGGGTGGAAAAGATTTCCGCCGTCAAGGATCGGGGCTGCGGCGCCCCGGCGCCAGTGGGACGCATGGCGGATATTTTGGACGCGTATAACGCGCGCCTGGCGACATTAAACGCGATTGACTTTGGGGATATTATCCTAAAAACATTGGATCTGTTTGCGGACAATCCCGATATCTTGGCGCGGTATCAACGTCAATTTGCCTATATCCTGGTCGATGAATTCCAAGACACCAACAATGCCCAGATGCAGTTTTTGACGATGTTGACGCCATCGGGCGGTGCGCAAAATATTTGCTGTGTCGGCGATGATGATCAATCGATTTATTCATGGCGCGGGGCCGAAATCAAACATATTTTGAATTTTGATAAAACGTACCCGGGCGCCCAAATCATTCGCCTGGAAACCAATTATCGCAGCACGGCGACCATCCTGGGGGCGGCCAATTCCCTGATCCGGCATAATTCGGGCCGATTGGGCAAAGATCTGCATGCGGCGGACGCGGCGGACGTGGGTGATGCGGTCTATGTGTTGACCCTACCCACCGACTGGGACGAGGCCCGATGCACCGCCGACACCATTATGCGCCATGCCGACGGGCGGTTTGATGATTTTGCGGTCTTGATCCGCGCCGGGTCGTTATCGCGCCTGTTCGAAGAAGAATTTACCACCCGCGGTATTCCCTATCGCCTGGTGGGGGCGACCAAGTTCTATGACCGGATGGAAATCCGCGATGCGGTGGCGTATCTGCGCCTGTTGGTGCATCCCTTTGACGACCTGTCGTTTTTGCGGGTGATTGCCAAGCCCCGGCGGGGATTTGGCCCGGGGGCCATTACCAAATTGCGCGGGGTGGGGGGCGTGTCGTTGATGGATGCGTTGCGGGCGGCGCCCCTGTCACCGAAATTGCGCGCGGCGGCGGATGCGTTTTTATCGGCGTTTGATATCGATTGGGGGGGGATGGCCCCCCGGGACGTGGCGACGCGTTTGCTGAACGACGTGGGGTACATCGATATGTGGCGCACGGCCAAGGATGCGGATGCGCCCGAACGGCTGGAAAACATTCGCGATTTGATCGAAAACGTGATTGCGAAATATGACACGTTGCCGGATTTCCTGGAACATGCGGCCTTGATGATGACGGACGATGACGCGGAACGGGATGCGTCCGCCAACGCGGTTTCCATTATGACCATTCACGCGGCCAAGGGTTTGGAATTTAACACGGTTTTCCTGCCCGCCTGGGAAGAGGGGATATTCCCCAACGACATGGCGATATCCGGCGGCGGACTGGAAGAGGAACGGCGCCTGGCCTATGTGGCGATCACGCGCGCGCGGCGCCGGGCGATCATCAGCAATGCGATGTCGCGCATGGTCTTTGGCGAACGCAAATATAACGCCCCCAGTTCGTTTATCAACGAAATGGATCCGGTCTTTTTGTCGTTCCAGGGTGTGGGCGCGGGGGCGTCTTTGCGCACGACGGCAACCCGTGGCGTCGCGCGGGCATACGGCAATGCGCCGCGACCGCGGACCCCATCGGTCACCACCATGGTCGGCAAATTGGTGCGGCACAATGACCTGGGGCGCGGTGTGGTGATCGAAGAAAACGGCGACATTTTAACCATCGCGTTCCGCGACCGCGGCATCAAAAAGGTCGCCCGCCAGTTTATAGAGCAGGAGGCTTAAAAAAACACCCATGACGCTGACCGTTCGATTATTGGATATCCCGTATGAATCCCTGGGGCGGGGGCGCGACGGATCGTATGACAAAAACGCGCCCCGGGTGCGTGGGACGTCCAAATTCCTGAATATCATGGATCGGATTGTGATTGTGGCCGATGTGAATGGGGTGCGTGTGCCGTTTTACCTGTCCACCGGCGCGGGTGGCAAACAGAACGTGCCCGCCGGGAAATGGTATCCCTTTTTCGGGATTGGTCCCGATTGGTGGATGAATAAATTGCACGACGCAGACATTGCCGCGTATTACCACAGTGATGTGTTGAAAAAGATTTGTCAGCAATTGGACATCAAACTGGGCGATATTCGGGACCGCGCGGCGGATTATCCGACAACATCGCTGGCATCCACGCAGACGCGGGATTTTATCAATGCCGGCTTTGATCGGGTGACGGAAAATGAAACCCCGGGCGCCCCCGCCATCGTCGCCCAAAATGTGTCGGCGATACGCGCGGCGTTGGACCGGGCGGCGCCCCAAAATGCGTGGCAACGCCGGGCTGCCCGTGTGCCGACCGGCCCCCAGGCCCCCTGGACCCCGGATGCGGGCCATTCCCGCGATTAAACGGGCGCCCCGCATGGGGCGCTTTTTATCGGCCGGTCCGTTTGTCCCGGGGCCGGGCATGAATCAATTTATCCATGGCGCGGCGCAATCTTGGTTTGATGCAGTCATAAATGTCTATGGGGTGTCCATGCACCATAAATGTGCGCATACGGCGCCATGCCGCGGCCGTGTCGGATGTGCCGGTTTGGATAAAGTTCGGTTCGGGATCGCTTTCAAACCACAGCCATTCTTTCTGGTATCCCTGGGGGCCACGCAAATTTTTGTATAAATTGTACAGCGCGTTATCCAGGGCACTTTCCAGGGTGCGACAGGCAATTTTCTGATCAAATGTCGGCCCCAGGGGATAATCCACATGGATGGATGTGACGGGACCCGATATTTCCGGCATATTGGCCATGGCGGCCAACCATTCGGCCGTACGGGCCATCAATTCATCCAGCGCCCATGTTTTATAGGATTGATTCGCATTGTACATCCAAATACAGCGTTGGTTATAGGCATGGCGAACCTCGTGATAGACGGATAGGGCGCCATTGATATTTATCTGTTTCAGGATATAGGTCCCTTCGGGATATTTGGGATCCAGGGGCACGTATTCAAACAAATGCACAGTATTGGAATACGGTATCCAGAAACCATAATCTTGGGACGTGAAATGCCGCAGGCGTAATTTGGATACATCACAATAAACCCGATGCCGGGTAATCCGTGTTGTTTGGTGATCAACCAATTCATGCTGCACCGCGCGATAGGTATCATCGTCGCATTCGGGGTCAGCCGGAACCCCGGAATCGATATAAAAGGTTCCGTTCTGGTAACGCAAGGTGCCCAGCGTATCGCAATCATTATCCGGTAAAGAGATGTTATCTTTCGTCATACCGGGATTATTTCACAATACTATGTTTTGTCAAATATTTTTCGTGGGGGGCCAGTCAGATTCATGACGTATCTGGGCTAAGGGGGCATGGCGATTTCTTTGAGGTTGACCCAATACGAGGGACGATTTCAGCGCGCGTGACGTATGGTATCGGGGGCAAACCCACCCAAATATTATCACCCATACCCCTGAAAAAATGAAAGCCACCTGAAAATCAAAGTGGCCGGGATGTTCGAAAATCATGCAGTACAGCTGACTCTGTTGGTCTTTCGGTTGCCCGTGTTTTATAACCAACAGCATCCCGACCATTTTCGGGAAACGCGGTGCAGAAAATACACCATCTTTAATCTAACGACGCATTTTACTGCACCGGTACTGCATAGGGTTCCGACACCCCAGTATGAACATATATCGCTATATGTCCATAGGAGTATTATACCATCATTTGAATAGAAATCAACCTGCGAAAGAGGTTTCTTTGGGAAATGGACCCCGGCCTGCGCCGGGGTGACGAAAGGGGGAAAGTGTCCCCACATGAACAGGAATAGAGAAAATACTATGGACCCCGACCTTCGTCGGGGTGACGGGGCGTTTTTAAGAATATAAAACTTAAGAACGTCACCCCGGCGAAGGCCGGGGTCCAGTCTAATTTATAACATATCTGGATTATACCCCGCGCCAATCAAAATATCTGGGTACAAATCATTCCACGTTGGATTCATTTCCATAATCAAACGAATTTTCCAGTCGCGTTTCCATTCTTTGATTTGTCGTTCACGCACAACCATATGGCGCAGGCTGTCATGCCATTCGTAATATACCAATTGATCAACGCCATATTTTGCGGTAAAGCCCGGAATGATTTTATGTTTATGTTGCCAAATGCGCCCAACCAAATCACTGGTGGAACCCACGTATAATGTGCCCCATTTTTTATTGGCCAAGATATAAACATAACCACCGGATTTCATTTCAAATATCCCCAATCGTTGCGCATGCGATTTTGTTCTTGCATTTTTACCGCGACACCGTATAATAGGCCCGCATGCCCTAATAGTCTAGTGGTAAAACACGTCCTTGGTAAGGACGAGTCGCAAGTCCGATTCTTGCTTAGGGCACCAGAAATATATCATCTGTTTTACGTTTGCTCGTTTTTGTTTCAGGTCATGTATTTCTAATACACTCCCATCATAAAAACTTCACAATCCGCAACATCTGACACATTTCTGGCGCCCGACGGGCACCGGCATCCATCATCTGTTTTACATGCGTCGATAGGACGCTTTTTTTAATGTTTTTACCCCAAAATATGGTACAATGGACGTATCAGAAAAACAGGAGATTTCAAGATGAGAAAATATGCTTTGTTGGCCATGACCTGTGCGCTGGCCGCCTGTGGTGGGGGCAGTGGGGGCGAATGGCATGGCGATTATAATCCGGCGGACGGTGTGCCGCCGGCGTTGGATATTCCCAATGGCGCGGGCACGATCCCCACATGGGGTAATGGCGTCGTTAAAAATATGTCCATCGCGGCCCGCACCGCGGATAACGAAGATTTAACATTTTTCCTGAACGGTGCCGGCCAGATTACGTCCATCAATTTTGACAATCGGGAATACAAGGTTCAAAGCGATCGCAACGAATTCGTGAACGTGACCGATGGGGTGGCGCGCACGCTGAATCTGGTGAACCTGGGGAAAGAGGCGGGGCTAACCTATGCCGACTTTGGCTATATTCAGGAAACAGAAAATCACGGATATTATATTGATCGTGATGTGGACGTCTTTGTGGGCGGCCCGGGTGTATATGAACACAGCGGCAGCAATCCGAAAGACGCCACGTATACCGGCGTGGCGGCGGCCTATATCCAGGCGGAAACCGCCGACGGTGTGGTTAAAAACCAGATTTCCCAAACGACGGATGCGAAATTGGTGACCAATGCCATCGGCACGTCGACATTGACCATGAATTTTTCCAAGGCGGCAAATCCCTGGTACGATGTGATCTATGACGGGACCAAAATCACCCTGATCAACACGGGCAACAATGTGCCGGCGGCATTTATGGTCACGGCGGATATGAAGCCGGATGGGGGCCCCACGGGTGGCGCCCCCAAGTGGTACGGCGCCCCGGGGGACACGTCAGAGGTTGTTTGGCGTGTCGCCCAAGAATGGGAGGATAAAACCACCGGCCGCGAGGTGGATATGGATGCGGTCTTTGGGGGCAAACGACAGCCGTCAGAATAAGATAAAATACCGGGTTTTCCCGGTATTTTTATCATTGAAAAAATCGTCGGAACGCATTATAATCCGCGGGGCCCGGATGGATTTCACTATGCCTAATCCAAACC